>JAHDYP010000068.1 GCA_023383055.1 Verrucomicrobiota bacterium
TAAACATGTTTCTTGGCGACCGACTTTGCCACTTGGGATGAAAGTCGTCGATATAATTTAGTTTATTGGCGCTTTTGCAATTCCCTGCGGGGAGGGAATTTGGTTGAATCGGTCGCCATGCAGAAGGCTCTCGATTACCTGGGTCAGCACGAAGCCCGATTTATTCGTGAGTTGTGTGACTATCTCCGATATCCGAGTGTGTCGGCACAGTCGGCCCATGGCAAAGACCTGGGGGCCTGTGCGCAGTGGCTGGCGCGACATTGTTCGGGTATCGGTCTGCGCGCCCGCGTTTGTCCTACAGCGGGACATCCAGTAGTGCTCGCGCAGTTTCGGCGATCGGGCGTTCGGCGCCCGCATTATTTGGTCTATGGTCATTACGACGTGCAGCCTCCGGATCCGCTGGAACTATGGCATTCACCGGCATTTACACCCCGGATTGACGGGCGGCGGTTGTTCGCCCGTGGCAGCAGCGACAACAAGGGCCAGCATTTTGCGCACCTGAAGGCGGTGGAAGCCTATCTCAAGACGGGGGTGGAGCTGCCCTGCGATTTGACGTTTGTGATTGAAGGAGAAGAGGAAGTGGGAAGTGCGAGCCTCTCGGAATTTCTTAAAAAAAATCGTTCGGAGCTTGGGTGTGACGGCGTGGTGATATCAGACACGGGGATGCCGGGTCTGAAGTACCCGGCGCTCACCTACGCGTTGCGAGGCATTGCCGCGCTTGAGATCACGTTGCGTGGTCCTTCGCGCGATCTGCATTCGGGGATCTATGGCGGTTCCGTGGAGAATCCCGCCATGGCGTTGTGTCAGCTCTTGGCGGAGCTGCGCGACGGTCAGGGGCGGATTCGGATACCCGGTTTCTACGATGATGTGGTGCCATTGACCGCCTACGAACGGCGGCAGATGAAGCGGTTGCCCCACAGCGATGCGGCATATCGTCGGTTTCTGGGTGTGCCCAGATTATTCGGTGAGCGGGGATACACATCGTGGGAGCGGCGCAGTGCCCGGCCGACGCTGGAAATCAACGGGCTGACGAGCGGTTATCAGGGGGAGGGGAGCAAGACGATCGTACCGGCTTGGGCCAGCGCCAAGCTGACCTTCCGTTTGGTGCCGGACCAGGACCCGGCGCGGGTGACGCAAGCCATCGTCAGACATCTGAAACGACTATGCCCGCCTACGGTGCGCCTGGAGATCAAGACTCTGCATGGAGCGGAGCCCTACGCGGTGTCGCCGACGGGTGAGTTGGCGCAAGCGGGCGTGAGGGCGTTGAGGGCGGCGTTCAAGAGAGAGCCGGTCCTGATGCGGGAGGGCGGTTCCATCCCGATTGTCACGGAGTTCAAGCGGATCCTGGGAGCTGAATCCCTGCTGTTGGGGCTGGCGTTACCCGATGCCAACGCGCATTCACCGAATGAGAGTATCAACCTCGACGCCTTTGCCGGGGGCATGAGGATGAGCGCGCTGCTCTGGCCGGAGCTGGCCGGCATTTCAGCCGGCGCGTCGGTTCGTGGACGCTGAAGCGATGCTGGCCGGGTGATCCGGCGGCGGGGCTGCGGGCGGAAGACCCGGGGATGGCATATGAGTCTTACGCTGCTGATTAACGAGATATACCTGAGCCTGCAGGGAGAGAGTTCATTTGCCGGGTTGCCGTGCGTCTTCATCCGGACGACAGGCTGCGATTTGCGTTGTTCGTATTGCGACTCCGCTTATGCGTTCAGGGGGGGGCGGCGGATGGCGCTGGCGGAAGTGCTGGATGCGGTCAACGGTCTGGCGGAGCGTTACAAAGGAGTGGCCGCGGTGCGGCGGCTTCCCCTGGTGGAGCTGACGGGTGGCGAGCCATTGATTCAGCCGGCCAGTCTGCCCCTGATGACGGCGTTGTGTGACCTTGGGTATGTGGTTTTGCTTGAGACCAGCGGCGCTCATGAGGTGGGGAACGTGGATGGCCGGGTCCGGCGCATCGTGGATTTGAAAGGACCGAGCAGTGGAGAATCGGCGCGCGTCTTCTGGCCGAACCTGGGGCGGCTGAAGGATTCCGACGAGATCAAGTTCGTGTTGGGGACGGTGGCGGACTACGAGTGGATGAAGGGAGTGCTGGCGGAGCGCAATCTCGCCGGCATCTGCCCGGTGCTGGTGTCGTGGGTTACGCCGCTGGCGCCGGGCCAGCAGGATCCGTCGTTGAAAGCGTCGCCGCCGGGCCAGGAACCGATCTCGCGCCGGGAATTGGCCGAACGAATCATCGCCGATGGTTTGCCGGTCCGGTTCCAACTCCAACAGCACAAATTCATCTGGCCAGCGGACCAGCGCGGGGTGTGACATGAGGGTGCCCGTTTCACTGGTCAGGGACGGCAAGCTCGATCGGCAGTCGGCGCAAGCCTGTATCGCGGCGAATCTGGGAGTGCCGGGTGCTGGATCGTTGATGGCCGGGCGCCGGATCGGCTACGGGCAGATGGCGATTGCGTTGCTGGGGTTGGGGGTGACGCTCGTATTCGGCCTGATGTTCGCGATTTGGTATATCCAGAATCTGGATCGACTCCGGGCGCCCGAGGCGGATCCCTTCGTGGTATTGGGCGAGGTCTGGCGACAGTTGCGAGGAGCCTTGGCGGGAATGGGATTATTCCTTATCGGGTGGCTTTGGGCGCTGGCAACGAGTCTTGAGATTCTGCGGGCTTCGCGCGGTTCATAGCCTGGATTTTGCCGTGACCGGCCGGGGTCCTTCGTGTAGGGGTATGAGATGCCTAAGCTGAACAGTACGCAAATCAAGGCGGGGCTGGAGAGATTGCCGGAATGGCGTCGCCGGCGCCAGGTGATCGGCCGCACGTACCAGTTCAAGGATTTTCGAGCGGCGATGCGATTCGTCAACGCGGTTGCCAAATGTGCCGAGGAAGCCGGGCATCATCCGGACATCAGTATCCGCTGGAACCGTGTGACCCTGGAGTTGACGACTCACGATGCGGGTGGGTTGAGTGAGAAGGATTTCAATTTGGCTCGCGGTCTGGATCGTCTGATCAAATGAGGTGCGAGCTGCTATGAAGGGGGCGGGGATGCCAGAGGTGAGCGCCACGGAGCTCTTCCGGCGCGGGTTCAACTTCACTCCCACGCGAGTGGCTCGGGCGCCGGGGCGGCTGGAGGTGCTCGGCAACCACACCGATTACAACGAGGGCCTGGTGATGTCGGTCGCGGTGGATCGTTACATCGAGATTGCCGCGTCACCGCGCACCGATGGCAGGATTGAGCTGGTGAGTTCGGTGTTTCCTCAGCGGGAACTGTTCGCGGTCACCGACATCCGGCGGAACCCGGAGGCGCCGTGGGCCGACTATGTAAAGGGTGTTTTGCTGGAGTTGCGACGCAAAGGTGTTCATTTCAGCGGGTTCAGCGCCGCGATCGACAGCAGCATTCCGCTGGGGGCGGGCATGAGCAGTTCGGCGGCCCTGGAAGTGGCCACGGCGCTCGTGGTGAGAGAGTTGTATCCCTACGCGCTGAATGAGCAGGGGGCCGCGGACGTGCCGCCCACCCGGGATCGGCAGGGGCGGTTGCCGGTGCTGGGGGTCAAGGAGCGGCTGCCGTTGGCGCGCCTGTGTCAGGCGGCGGAGAATCGGTTCGTGGGGGTGAATTGCGGATTGCTGGATCAGATTTCGTCGCTCTTTGGCAAGGCGCATCACGTATTGAGCATCGATTGCCGATTCCAGACCGTGGCCCACGCGCCGTTGGTGGGTGAGGCCATTGTCGTCTGCAACACCGGCGTCAAGCACGCCCTGGTAGGTGGGGAGTATAACGCCCTGCGCGAGCATTGTGAATCGGCGGCGCGGGCGCTGCAGGCGAAATCGTTGCGTTCGGTGGAGATGTCGTATCTCAAGGCCAACAAGCACCGGCTTAGTCCTCGGGAATACGAGTGCGCCTATCATGTGGTTGGGGAGATTCAGCGGGTGGTATATGCGGAGCGCGCGCTGCGGGAGGACGATCATCGCCAGTTCGGCCAGTACCTGTTTCAGAGCCACGAAAGCTCGCGGGATTTCCTGCGCAACAGCTGTCCGGAGCTCGATTTGCTGGTTGACTTGGCGCGCCAACATCGGGCCTGCCTTGGGTCTCGTCTGACGGGCGGAGGTTTTGGCGGGGCTACGATCAGTCTGGTGGCTTACCATGAGGTGGAAGCCTTCATCGCGCACATGTCATCGGCCTATGAACAGCGAACGGGTCGGCAGCTGGAACCTGTGGTTTGCCAGGTGGTGGATGGTGCCGGGTGACGGCCGGGCTTGACTTCGGATGGCGGGCCGGGCCGTCAGGATGGAATCGGTTGTTCGGCGCGGAGAGCGGCGAGGGTCGCGGTGAAATCGGGTGGGCAGGGGGCTTCCAAGGCGATGCGGCGGCCGGTGCGGGGATGCTCGAAGGCGAGGCGGAAGGCATGCAGCATCTGGCGTGAAGGATGGCTGCCCATGGCTTCCCGCAGTCGTTGGTTCTGGCGGTTGCCGTAGGTAAGATCACCCATCAGAGGATGTCCCAGGTGTTTGAGGTGGACCCGGACCTGATGGGTGCGGCCGGTGTGGAGAGTGACTTCGACAAAGGTGGCGAGTTCGAATCGTTCGAGGACGCGGTAATCTGTCTGCGCCGGGCGGCCGGTGCCATCGGTAACGGCCATCCGTTTTCGGTGGGTGGGATGGCGGGCGATGGCGGCTTCGATCACGCCCCGGTCGGCCGCGATCTGGCCGCAGGCAAGGGCGAGATAGATTTTGTCGACCTTCCGGGAACTGAACTGGATCGCGAGGGCCGCATGAGCGAAATCGTTCTTGGCCGCGACGATGCAGCCGCTGGTATCCCGGTCCAGTCGATGAACAATTCCGGGGCGGGCGACCCCGCCGATCCCGCTGAGTTCGCCGCTGCAGTGGTGAAGCAGCGCGTTGACCAGGGTTCGGTCCGCATGACCCGCGGAGGGATGCACGACCAACCCGGGGGGTTTGTTGAGAATCAGGAGGTCCGCGTCTTCGAAGAGAATGTCGAGGGGAATGTCCTGTGGCGCGGCCTGGGCGGGTTCCGGCATGGGCCAGTGGACGGTGATCCGGTCGCCGGCGTGAGGCGGGTATGACGGCTTGACGGGGCGATCGTTGATGAGGATATGACCGTCAGCGATGAGGCGTTGGATCACGCCGCGGGAGACGGGTGCCAGGCGTTCGCGTAGGTAAGCGTCGAGGCGTTGGCGAGGAGTGGACTGCTCGACCGTCAGGTGGGTTTGACTTTGGATTTCGGGAGCCATTGCCAGAGCGCGAGGCCGATGCCGAGGATGACGAGACTGAAGAGCTGAGCTGGAGTGGCCCAGCCGCCAAGGTATCGGACCGGATAGTCGCCGCGGAAGAATTCGACGGCAAACCGGAGCACGGCATAGCCCACGAGGTAAGCGGCGAACACCTGGCCCTCGATCTTTCGGCGTCGATAGAACCACGCCAATGCGCCATAAAGCGCCAGGTTGAGCAACGACTCGTAGATCTGGATGGGATGGACCGGCAGGGGGAAAGACTCGTGCCCCGAGGGGTAACGGATGGCCCATGGCAGATCACAGGGCCGGCCGTAGCAACAACCGTTCATCAGGCAGCCCAGCCGACCGAAACAATGTCCCAGCGCAATGCTGGGTGCCATGACGTCGGCCACCTTCAGCAGCGGAAGGCGTCGGGCTCGTGTGTAGATCAGACAGGCTGCCGCAGCGCCAATGAACCCACCGTAAAACACCAGCCCGCCCTTGCGGAACATGAAGATTTCCCACCAGGGAGCCTGACGGAACTCCTCCTGCCAATAAGAGATCACGTAGAGCACCCTGGCGCCCACCAGAGCTCCGACAATCAACCATGGCCCCAGGTCGACCACCCGTTCCGCGGCAAGCCCTTGATACGGTGCCCGACGGGCGGCGGTCCAAATGCCCGCGAGAAAACCGAGGGCTACGAACACGCCGTACCAGTAGATGGCGAAGTTACCGAACTGGAAGGCCACTTTTTCCACGACCCCACCACCATAGATTTCCGGCGCGAAGAAAGCCACTGCCAAATGGGTGTGCGGAGGAGCCGATCAGGGCCTTTGCTCGGGCATGTTCCCTGGCATGGGCGGCGCCGGGTTTACGCGGGGAAGGGGCGGCAGCGGGCTTGCGCGAGACGGCGGAAGTGGCGGGAGTGGGGGTAGTTGAGTGACCAGACGCCGCCAGGTGGCGCGATCGTCCGATGACATATCCTTCCACCGCTCCGCGCTGCGCAGGAAATCGGTTCGTTGATCCGGGGTGAGGCCGGTGAATCTTCGGAAAGAATCGAGGCAGGCCTGGCGCTGGCTTGGCGCCAGTTGCGCGAAGGCCTGAAGCGTTGCCTCGATCTGGAGGCGTTCGGATTCAGGGAGCGAATCCAATGCCCGATGTTGTTTGGCGGCAGGTAGTTCAAAGAACTGGTGGAAAGCGCAGGAGATGTCACGGCGTTGGGCTGGCGACAGGGCTTTCCAGCGGGTCAGTTCAGTTTCGAATTGAGTGCGTCGTTGGGGCGACAGTTCGTGGCCGAAGGCAGCTTGTTCGGCGTCGGCGCTGGTTTCCAGGCGGACGAAATAGCGGATCGCCCAGGCATTGGTGAGCAATTCCGCGCGGGTGCCGGCATCGAGGGCATCCCACTGGGCGAGTCGCTCCTCGACCAGGGGACGGTATTCCTCAGGTACTTGTTCCAGCCGCCGTAATCTTTCGGAGGGGGAGAATTGCAGCATGGGGCGGACATAGTACTGCAACTCGGTAGCCCGCAGGCGCACCTCGCGCTGCCCGAGGTCCATGGCGTCGTATTCGGCCAGTTTCGCCAGGAGGATGCGGCGCACCGGTTCAGGTTTGTCGGATAGGACCGCGGCGCGATTGGCTTCGTCCAGCTTCAGCCAGTCGCGGAACTGGGCGACGGGTGATTGCGGGAGGGGTGGCGGGTTGGTCTCGGCCGACGGAGACTGGGCCGAGGCGATGAACACCGCGGTCAAGAGCGTGAGGAAGGTGGTAGTCGCCCGGTTGAGCGTGGCGATGGTCGCAGGCAGGCGGCAGTTCATTGGAGTGCGGCCAGCAGTTCATCGTCGGCCAGGGGCTGGGTTTGGCTGAGGTGGTAGATGGCTTCGAAGTCTTGCAGCACTTGCACGGCCGGCAGGTCCGTGGCGTTTGCAACCAGTTCGATTTGACGGGAAAGGTCAGCCACGGAAATGACCAGATGGCTTTGAGCGCGATGCTGTTGAACCAGGAATCCGATTCCGCCAAACAGCACGACAAGTCCGGCCAAGGCGAAGCCAAGCGCCGGCCGGGGCAGGTGCGGCCAGCCAAACCGCCAGGGAGCGCGAGAGGCTGGGGCGGCAGTTGGGTCGGTCGCGGTCAGGACGCGCCTCGTGAAATCAGGGGGCAGAGGCGCATCGGGCAAATCAACGAGGAGCCGGGTGAGTGCGATTTCCTGAAGCCAGAGCAGGCGCCGATCCGGGTTGCGGGCCAGAACGTCATCGAGTTGCGATTGTTCGGCGGGCGAGAGGGGCCG
Source organism: Verrucomicrobiota bacterium (assembly GCA_023383055.1). Lineage (GTDB taxonomy): Bacteria > Verrucomicrobiota > Verrucomicrobiia > Limisphaerales > JAHDYP01 > JAHDYP01. The sequence goes on from JAHDYP010000068.1 coordinate 7,503, forward strand.
CCGTTGAATCGTCTCGAGCCATTTCTCGAACTCGTTGTGGTTCATCTGCCTGAATGGTTAATCACCGGGTGGGCGACAAAGTTGCTATTGGAGTTCAGGTTCATTTTGGGGGTGCTGCGGGATCGGCCACGCTGGGATCGGCAGGGGGGGTGACACCCGGCCAGACGCCGGTACGGAGATAGGGCTTGAGCCACTGGCGCAAGGATTCTCGAGCCCGGTGGATGAGGGATTTGGTGGCCGAGACCGAACAACCTAGGATTTCGGCGATTTGTTCGTACGATAGATCCTGTTGCCGGCAGAGGAGGATAGCGGTGCGTTGGGTTTCCGGCAGTGCGGCGAGGGCCCGGTGTATCCGTTCCTCGAGTTCGGTGAGGAGGCAGGCGTCGGGCGGACTCGGGTTGGTGGTATCGACGAGTTGGTGATGCAGCGAATAATTCTCCTGATCGACTGGACTGGCATCGAGGGACTCGGCGGGGTGACGGTTTCGCCGGCGCAGTTCGTTGAGGCAGAGATTGCGGGCGATCGTGTAGAGCCAGGTCGAGAATCGCGCGGTGACGCGGTATCGGTGGGCGGATTTGTGGACTTGGATGAAGACGTTCTGGCAGAGATCTTCGGACTCCTGCAGATCACCGATCATCCGATAGACGAGGTTCATGACCGGCTGCTGGTACTTTTCGACCAGCATCTCGAAGGCTGCGCGGTCACCGCGCTGAACCCGCAGCATTAACCGGGCATCTGGATCCTGTTCGGGAGCCATCGGTTGGGAGCGTAGCAGACTCCGCCGCGCGCACCAAGGGGAAGTGCCGAATTCCCGGGGAGCACCCCCTTGCAAGGAAGGGGGGGAATCCCTACCTTGCGCGGGATGCCAACCGTGTTGGACAAGATCGAAGCCGACGCCAACGCGCGCCTGCCCTTGCCGGAGGGGCGCCGGCCGGGCGAGGAATTGCCTCGGTATCGGGATTTTGTCGAGACGCAGGCGGCGCGCTTGCGCCGGTTTCACCAGAAAGGTGGAAGCGGCCGGTTGGTGTGTTTGGGACGGGCCGCGGTGATCGACCAGTTGTTGCGGCATTTGTTGCGGGAAAACCTGCGGGAGGTGGCGCCGGCGAGCGACCCGGCGGGGCGTTTTGCGCTAGTGGCGATCGGCGGGTATGGGCGGGCGGAACTCAGCCCGCACAGTGACATCGATCTCCTCTTTTTGCACAACGCGGAGCGGGCGTTGATTGCGCGGGGGAAGGGCCACCCGCGGTTGTCGGCGCTCATCGATGGGATGCTGTATCCGCTCTGGGATCTCAAGCTCAAGGTTGGGCATGCCGTGCGCAGCGTCGAGGATTGCGTGCGGATGGCGAACACGGACATGCAATCGAAGACTTCGTTGCTCGAAGCCCGGTTCATTGCCGGCGATCGGGGGCTCTATGACCGCCTCCAGGCGGTGTTCCTGGCGCGGTGTGTGCGTGGCTTCGAGGATAAGTATATCGCGGCGCGGTTGCGGGATCAGGAAGCGCGGCGGGCCAAGCACGGCGGCTCGGCCTGCATGCAGGAACCCAACATCAAGAACGGCTGCGGCGGGCTGCGCGACTATCAGAACCTGCTCTGGATGGCGTTTTTCAAGTACCGAACGCGGACGCTGGCCGAGCTCGAGCAGCGGGAGTTGGCCACGGCCGCCGAGCATCAGCAATTGGACGCGGCGTACGATTTCCTGTTGCGCGTGCGGAATGCCATGCATTTCGAAACCCATCGCGCGAGCGATGTCCTGGTGCGAAGCCTGCAGCCGGTGATCGCGACGCAGTTGGGGCACACGGAACGGTCCCCGGTAAAGCGCATCGAGTCATTCATGCAACAGGTGTACACCCATTTGCGGAATGTCCATCTGATCACGCGAACCCTGGAGCAGCGGCTCGCCTTGCTGCCCCACGCGGCGCGGCGGCTTCCCTCCTTCCGCGACTTGATTCGGCGGGGCCGGCGCCGGGTGGGCCAGCAGATGATCGATGGGTTTCAATGTGGCGCCGGCGAGATCCGGGCCGCAAACAAGCAGGTGTTTAGGGAAGACCCGACTCGGTTGATGCGGGTTTTTTTTTACGCGCAACAGCGCGGGTTGGGACTGCATCCGGACCTGGCTCAGTCGATCCGGAGCCAGTTGGGGCTGGTGGATCGCGAGTTCCTCGTGAACGAGCATGTGGCGCGGACATTCCTCGAGATGCTGAATCAGCGGGGCAATGTGGCGCCGGTGTTGCGAGCGATGCACGAAGTGGGATTCCTGGGCCGGTACCTGCCTGAGTTCGGCCGGCTGACCTGTCTGGTGCAGCATGAGTTTTACCATCAGTACACCGCCGACGAGCATACGCTGGCCTGCCTCGATCATCTGGACCGGATCTGGGAGGCCACGACCCCGCCGCATGCGAACTACAGTGAGATCTTTCAGAGCATCGACCGACCGTTCCAGCTGTATCTGGCGCTGCTCCTGCACGACGCGGGCAAGGCGGAGCGTTCGGGCCAGCATTCGGAAATCGGGGCGGAGGTTGCGCTGGACGTGGCCCGGCGGTTGGGCCTCGACGGGGCGGTGACACATTCCCTGCGGCTGATCATCGAGCACCACCTGCTCATGGCGTCGGTCTCCCAGCGGCGTGATCTGGACGATCCGGTGGTCATTCGCCAATTCGCGGCCAAGGTGCAGTCCGTGGAGAACCTCAAGCTGCTGACGCTCCATACGCTGGCGGACTCCCTTGGGACGAGCGACCAGCTGTGGAACGGCTTCAAGGACGCCCTGCTGATGCAGCTGTATCGGGCCGCACTCGAAGTTCTCACCGGAGCCAGCCGATTCATTCGGGCCGCCGAGCGGGAGCGCGAGGTGCTGTTTGACGAGGTGCGCCGGTTGGTGCCGGCGGACATCGATGCGGAGGAGGTCGAAGCGCATGCGGCCAAGTTGCCGGCCCGCTATTACCATATTCATTCGGCTGAGGAGATCATGATCGACCTGAAGCTGGTGCATGAATTTATGCACCGGCAGATCGCCGAGGCCGACCGCGCCCTGGCCCCGGTGGTGGACTGGCGAAATGAGCCGGATCGCGGTTACACCGTGGTCCGGATTTGCACGTGGGATCGGTCCGGTCTGTTCAGCAAGATCAGCGGCGCGATGACCGCCGCGGGTTTGAACATCTTCAGTGCCCAGGTGTTTACCCGGGAGGACGGCATTATCCTGGATGTCTTTCGCATCACCGATTCCCGAACGGGCCTGCCGCCGGATGCCGAAGCGCAACGCCGGTTCGAGCGGCTGCTGGTCGGCATCCTGGCCGGGGAGGTCGATCTCGGACAACTCATCGCTCGCCAGAACAGCCCCCATCCCTTGTACCATTTCCCCAAGGACGACCGGATCCCGGCCGCCATCCGGTTGGACAACGGCAGTTCGGAGGATTTCACGGTGTTGGACCTGGAAACGGAAGATCATGTCGGGCTCCTGCACGCCGTGTCGCGTGTCCTCACCGAGCTCGAACTGGACATTGTGCTTGCCAAGATTCAGACCGAGAAAGGGGCGGCGATCGACAGTTTCTACGTGCGCGAACGGCCGCAGGGCAAAGTGCTGGACCCCGCCCGCCAGGCCGAAGTCATCCGTCAACTCGGGGATGCCATCGGTGGTTTGTCGTAGGCTGGTGGCGATGGCCGCGAAGGCGGGTGAGGTTGTTTCCGGCTCTGCCGGCCCGTGAGGCCTCGCCGGGACGATAGAAGTTTGGTCGACGCCTGGGAATGGGTGCGGTATCACTGGACCGAAGATGGATCGCGAGGCCGAGTTGATTGCGCGCTGCCGGCAGGGGAGCGAGGCGGCCTGGGATGCGCTCTTTGATGCGCACTACCCGGCGGCGGCCCGGTTTGTCTTTCAGCTTGCGCCGGATCTGACCTCCGAGGATGTCGAGGAAATCTGCCAGGAGACTTTCCTTTCGGTGATCAGGAATTTGGAGAGCTTTGGGGGAAGCAGCCAGCTCTCGACCTGGATTTTTCGGATTGCCGCGAACAAGGCGCACGACCACCGCGCGCGAATGAAAGCTGCGAAACGCGGCAGTGGCCGGGCACCCCTGTCGTTGCAGGCGGTGGACCCGGTTACGGGCAGGTCGCCCGATCCCCCCAGTACCGCCTTGGGGCCGGATGCGGTGCTGATGCGGGAGGAACGGGCGCGGTTGTTGCGCGAGTGCCTGGACGAACTCGGGAATCCCTGTAAGGAGATCATCGAGCTAAGGTACTTTGGGGGATTGAGTTACGATGAAATCGGGGGTGAACTCAGGGTGAATGCCAAAACGGTCAGCTCGCGGTTGAGCCGTTGTCTGGACCGGTTGGAAACGCTCGCGCGCGCCATCTTCCCGGACGAAAACCGAGGGGAAAACACGTTTTCCGCCGTCTAACGAACATCGGTCATGTCCACCCATCCGAACAGACTAATTGAAGAGCAACTTCGGGCCTATGCCGAAAGCCGCCGGCAGCAAGCGCCGCTGGCGTTCGAGTTGGATGTGGCGTCGCGTCGCCGGTTGCGGGAGGAGGTGCGCTGCGTGTATCGGACCGAACCGGAGGCCAAGCCTGCTGGGGGGTCCTGGAAACTCTGGCTGCGGGTCGGTTTGGCGGCGACCGCGGCGGCCCTGGTGCTGTTCGTGAGTGCGCGTTTTCTGCCGGGGGAGCAACCTCTGCTCTTGAGCCTGGCGGAGCGTTCTCCGGAGCCGGACCTGTTTTCCGATGTGGCAACCGAGCGATCGGTGGAGCCCGTCGGGCATCCAACGGTTTCGATCGAACCGACGGCGGTACCGGTCGGGTCATTGCCGGAATTGGCGGCACTGGGCGTATCGGATCATCCGGGCGACGCGCTCGTTCAAGATCAAGATGCCTCCCGTCACTTGGCGCCGCCGGAGCCCGCCAGCAGCGAGCGAGCGGCCAGACCCAAGGCGCAAGTGACGTCTGCCGCGCCGCCAGCGGCTACGCCCCCGGTTGCGCCCGCGGTCAGGAGCCAGTTATCGTTCGGGGCGGCTGCCGGCGGCCAGGAGATGGCCGGCGATTCCCAGCCGGGGCAGGATTTCTCGCAGGTACAACGCTATCGACGAAACCCGAACTCGCCGCCGCCGCCGCAGGTATTGCAGGCTTTCAAATGGGTTCGGGACGGGGACACCGTGCGGGTGATCGACGCCGATGGTTCGGTTTACACTGGCAAGATCGAAATGGCAGAAGCAACTCCGATCGGTGATCGCTTTGTGATCAGTGGAACCAATCGCACCTTGAACGCCGGCGTTGTGTTCGAGGGGGTATGGTTGCGCGAATTGGCCGGGCAACAGCTCCCGACCTACCGCGGCTCCGCGGCTGCCAGCACCGTGGATGCGGCGGTGCAGATCCAGGGGCGGGCAACGGTGGGTGGCTCTACCCGGTTGGAGATCATGGCGGTGCCACGCGCTGAATGAACACTCGGCAGGGGGTGTGATGAAGACCGGAGAGGGGGTAATGCTCCGGGGTCCAGCCGTGTGGCGCCTACCGGGCAGGGGTGAACCGCTCTTCGAGGGCTTCCAATCGTTGCAGGAGTTCAGCGTTCCGGGCTTCGAGCGCGGCGATGCGCTCTGATTTCTCGCGCAAGATTTCGTGCAGGCCCTGGATCGCAGCCAGCGCGACCCCGTCGGCGTCAACCGTGGTGATTCTACGGGAATCCCCCCCCAAACCGAATGCGTTGTGGAAATCCTGAGCCACAGGTCCGAGGTGGCGCACCGGTTCCAGTTGCCCTTGGTAGCTCCACGTCTGGATGGGGAGGGCGACCACTTTCTCCAGGATGGCGCCGGGTTGGATCGGGGTGAAATTCACTTTGGCTTCGCGGTCGCTCAGGGTGCTCCAACTCCCCTCGCCGGGTTCCAGCACGACGCCGGAGGCGGAGTCACCGTTGCCGTCGACGGCGCTGACAAACCGGACGCCTCCACGGGCGCGGACAGCGAACTCGTTCGCGTTCGTGGTGGCGAAGTCGTGATCCGCCGCATCCGCCCAGACGAAGCTGCCGGGATGCAGCACCTGGGCCCGGTTGCCGGCCGCCAGACCGAGTTGGGCGCTGACGAGGTTGGACCGACCACCCGGGATCGTGGCGTGTTCGGTGTTGTCGGCAATGCGGTTCGACAAGCCGCCGCCAATGGCACTGTGAGGCGAATTGACCCCGACCTGGTTGAGCTTTCCTCCGGCGATGGTCGATCGGTGCGAGTCGCCCAGGATGCGGTTTTCTCCGCCGCCGCCAATGGCGCCAGAGAAGGAGTTGGTGTCGATGAAGTTGTCGCCGCCGCCGGCGATGGTGGCGTACCGCGCGTTGTCGAGGATGGCATTGCGTGAGCCTCCGCCGATGGTGCTGTAATAGGCGGAAACGGTGTTGGAAATGCCGCCGTCGATGACCGCACCGTAGGCGCCGGCAGAGATTTGGTGGAGCGAACCGCCGCCGATGAAAGCGCGGTCCGCGTTTTCGCCGATCCGGTTCTGGCTACCGCCGCCGATGGCGGCCTGGTAGGCCCAGACTTGGATCGAATTGAGATGGCCGCCGGTGATCGTGGCGGCAAAGGCGTTGGTTCCGATCGAGTTGGCGTAACCGCCCCCGATCGTGCCGAACTCGGCGTGCACGGAATTGGTGAAGTCGCCGCTTCCCTCAGGATAAACCGCACCGCCGCCTGCGATGGTCGCCCCGGTGGTGCCGGGACGGACGAAGTTGCCGCTGGAACCGCCGACCACATTGACGACGGTGGCGAACGGCGTGGGTTCAAGCCGTAGCGCCCGGTTGCCGTTCACCCTGAATTCCAGGGGTTGAGCGTTGAGTGTCCCGATGAAATGCTTGCCGGCCAGGGTGTCTGAGTTGCCAGAGAGCCGCCAATCGAAGCTGCCGCTGAGGGTCAGGGAATTCGCCTGGGTGGAGAGGGTGAGATTGTCGCCCGCCTCGATGAGGAGGTCATCGCGCAGGCCATTGAGGCTGCGCACCACCTGTTCATTGGCCAGGCGATCGCCGGTGATGGTATCTGGCGCGATCTGCAGGGCGGTCACGCTGGCGGGCGGCACCGTGATCGCAACGTCGGCCACCGCGGCGTTTTGCGCGCCGAGGGCATGCACTGCGTAGGGCGTGGAGGTCAACTGCTGCCGCGGGGTCAGGGTTTGAAAGGACTCATCGCCGGCCGAAGGCCGCACCCCGATCTCGAGCCACAAGGTCTGCCCATTCAGCGGTTCGGTTCCGAAATCGAGTTCGGTGGTAAACCGCCCTTCCTGAACGGTGACCGCGGCATTCGTGAGCGTGCTGCCCAGCGGTTCCAGGCCGTCCGGCGTCGTATGCAGCGAGAAAGTAAAATCGTAGAGTCCCGCGGCGGGTTGGCTGGCGTGGCCGAGGAATCCTTGGTAGCGGAAGGGCGCGTCAGCCCCGAGGCCGCACAGAGCGGTGGAGCAGGCCAAACCGGCGAATAGACCGAACCGCGCCCAACCAGAAGTCAAGAGTTGCATAGGCTCAATGGATGTGGAGTTGGTCGGGTGCGTGAACCGCGGGCCGACTCCGCTTGGAGGCGCGGCTTTAACAGAACGAACGGAACAATTCAAGGTTTCAGATTCGCCGCCGGCATTCCCGGCTGCCGCACTGGCAGCCCATGCCCTCCTTGTGCGGCGTTAAACCGTAGTCGATGGTCAATTCAGTCCCCTGCTTGATCTGTTTGAGGGTGTAAACCTCCACCACCCGGCGGATGATTCTCAGGTAGCAGTTCGGTTCGCAGCTGTGGTTCAGGTGCTTGAACGCATTGCCTTCCCTACAGTCCAGCGCGTAGCGCCGGCTCAGCTCGACCAGGTAAATCGCCGGCTCGCTTTCCACGGTCTTTCTGGCGAAAGGCAGTCTGACCAGGCAACCGCTGAGTTGTCCCAGCTTCCGACGCCCCGGAAGGTCGGTCCGAGCAAACAACCCCTGGCCGTGGATCGCGCTGTCGCGCACCGCGACGATCCGCGGTTCGGAGGCATCCAGCGATCGGGATGCGATCCGCCCGACCACCCGCGCGGCCCGGTAAGTTGTTTTCGAGGCACGCATCACGTTTCACGCCCCGTCGCCACGGGCGAGGTCAGGAGATCGGTTGCGAGCGATTCCAGTTCGATGCGCTGGAGTTGACGCAGGGTGGCTGGGTTGAGGGCGGAGGGACCTTGACGATAAACTTCGGCGCAGGCATCGACGAAAGCGAATGGATTCCAAAGTCCGTTGGGTAGAAGTCTCGAGGCAAGCTGCGCTTCACCATGTTTCACGAGGAACGGAGTGGCGGCACGGGCAATGGCATAGAAGCACTCGTGTCGGCCGACGCGGTGGAACCAATAGCAGGCGTTGTTGAAGTCGGGTTCGCGTCGATGCATGATGGCGTGGAGAAAACTGCCGGTCGTGGTGGCGATGTCCTGGGCCAGGACATGGGCGTCCTCGAGGTAATCGTGCCAGAGCAGGGCGGCAGCCAGGAGGGCGGGGCGGGCGTCGTCGGGGACGGATCGAGACGTGAACCATGATTCCAATTGCGATTCGAGTTCGTTTCGTGGAAGTCGGGAAGGGCGCGGGTCGGGACCGAGGTTGGCGAGATCGGAGATGTGGATCAGAGCAAGGTACTCGGATGGGCGATCGGGCATGCGGGATTGTGATTCCGGTGCCGGTGGAATCAAATCGAAAAGTTGGCCGGGTTGGGAGTCTTCCCCGGCAACCCTGTCCTCCGACGCACGGGAGGATCAGGCCTGGGACCGTCGCCAGTAGGTCGTGTAAAGTGAGGCGACGAGCGGTGAACGGGCGAGAGGACGGCGATCCAGGCTGATGGCCTCGACGAGCCCAAGGGAGGTGATGGTGAGAAATACGGCGTCGGCTGCCAACAGTTCGTCGGGAACCATGGCGCGCTCGCGGGTGGGCAGGCCGAGTTCGCGGGCGAGACTGAGGACGGTGGCCCGGGTGACGCCGGGCAGCGCACCGGACTGGAGGGTTGGGGTTTCGAGGTTGCCGTGACTGAGCCGGAAGATATTGGCGGCTGAGGTTTCGGCGACTTCGCCGCGCGTGTTCAGGATGAGCGCGTCGTCAACCCGGGCGGCATCGGCTTCCTGACGGGCGAGGATATAGGGGAGACGATTGCAGGTTTTGAAGCGGGTCAAGGCTTCGTCGGGGCAGAGCCGGATGCGGGTTGAAGTCACCAGGTGCCAGCACGGCGGGGCATGCGGGTCGACTGGCGGCGCCGGGTGCAGGGTCATGAGCAGGGTGGGGTGGGTGGCCTGGGCACTCGAGTAGCCGCGTGGGCCGACGCCGCGGGTCAGGGTGAGCCGGAGCAGGGCTGTGGAAGTCTGGTTGAGTTCGGCCAATCGGGCTGCCGCGGTGCGCAATTCGGCCGGAGACTGGGGCAGGGCGATGCCGAGGAACTCGGCGCCCAGACGGAGGCGGTCGAAGTGCTGATCCCACCGCAGGGGATGTCCGTTGTGCACGCGAAGGGTTTCAAACAGCCCGTCGCCGTAAAGCAGACCGCGGTCGAAGATCGAGACCGTGGTTTCCTGTGCCGGCTGGAATTGACCGCAATGATAAACCAGCGGAAAGGACTGAGGGATGGAGGCAGGATTCATGCGCGGCGGTCCGTTCCGGGGAAAGGTGTTGCCGGGATTTCGACGGCGGCATCCCGGGATTGGGCCGGGGCCGAGATGGCGCGCAGAAAGCCGCCCGCTTTGGCCAGGGTCTCGGCGTACTCGGCTTCCGGGGAGGAATCGGCAACGATGCCGGCACCGGTGTGAAACCAGGCGCGGCCGGCGGTGGTCACGGCCGTGCGGATGAGGATGCTGAGTTGGCTTTCGCCGTTGAACCCGAGGTAACCGAGAGCGCCGGTGTAGGGGCCGCGGCCGACGGGTTCGAGTTCGTCGATGATTTCCATGGCACGAATCTTGGGCGCGCCGGTGACCGAACCGCCGGGAAAACATTGGGCGAAAGCCTGGAGATGGGTGAATTCGGGGCGGAGTTGGCCTTCGACGGTGGCCATGAGGTGCTGGACCTGGGGGAAGCGCTCGAGGCGGGCGAGATCGGGAACATGGATCGAGCCGTAATCGCAGATCCGCCCGAGGTCATTGCGGAGCAGGTCGGTGATCATGAGCAGTTCGGCGAGCTCCTTCGGGCTGGTCTGAAGTTCGTAAGCCAGTTGGGCGTCGCGGACAGGGTCGGAGGCCCGCGGGCGGGTGCCTTTGATCGGGCACGTGGTGACATGGCGTCCGCTGAAGCGGAGGAAAAGTTCGGGGGACGACGATGCCACTTGGAAGTTCCCGCCCTCGAGGTAGGCGGCAAAAGGCGCCGGGGATACCGCCAGCAGACGGCGGAACAGCTCCGCGCCTTGACCGGCCCAATCGACGGCGAGGCGATGTGAAAGGTTGACCTGGTAGATGTCCCCCGCCCGGATGTACCGCTGAGCGGCAGTGACGGCGGCGACGAATCCGGTTTCGTCCAGGCTCGAGGGAGGCGTCACCTGAGGAGGTGATGCCCGCGGCGGAAGGTGGCGAGCGGTGACAGGTGAGGCCAGCAGCTCTTGCCAGAACTCGACCTGACGTTGGGCGGTTTCGAGCGACCGCGAGCCGTCGAGGTGCAGTCCGGTGGCGATGATGAAAGCCGTGTGAAGCGCATGATCGAAGACGACCAGGCTGTCGTGGAAACCGACGTGGGTTTGAGGCAGGTCGAGGCCGGGCGCATGACGGTCCGGCAGGCGGGGTTCGACATGGTGGCGGAGGTCGTAACCCCAGTAACCAAAAGCACCGCCCAGGGGAAAGGGCCGGTCGATTTCATCCCGCACCTCGTAGCGATTGAGCAGGTCGTTGAGCACGTGCCAAGGGTTGCCGAACCAGGTGGACCTGCCCCGCGCGCTGGTCACTTCGCAAACCGCGCCGCGCGACTGGAATCGAAGAAAGGGACGAGTGGCCAGAAGCGAATAGCGAGCGTGCGGCCCGGTCGGAGAACCCGAGCAGAGCAGGATGCTGCCGGAGTGGTTTCCCAAGGCCGGCAGGTGCAGGTCGGGCGGACCTGAAACTGGCGATTCAACGATGAGCGAACGCACGTGACGATGGTTTAACCGGGCGGACGAATCGCGACAAAGGAATTCGCCGCCGCGCGGTCCGCGGATTAAAAGCGGTCGAGTTGGGCCTGCAGCCGGCGGCCACGCTTGAGTGGCGACACCAGGGCCAGGTTGAGGCGATCCCGGCGGAAGAAATCGCGGGCGACGCGCCGGATTTCAGCCGGGGTGATGCGCGCGATGCGTTGTTTGATCGCGGCGGGAGAGACGATCCGGCCGTAGCCGAGCAGTTGTTCGCCGAGCCACATCATCTGGCTTTCGGTGCTCTCGAGGCTCAAGTCGAACTGGCCGAGGACATAATCCCGGGCACGGCGCAGTTCGGCCGGGGTCGGAGCGCGTTCGGTCATGGTGCGGAGTTCGCGCAGGACCAGGCGGAGGGTTTCGGAAAGGTTGTCGGTGTCGAGTCCGGCGGAGATGACGAGATCGCCGGTGTCGTCGAAGAAGCTGATCGCGCTGGAGATGTTGTAGGCAAGGCCGCGATCCTCGCGGATGACCTGGAACAGCCTCGAGCTCATGTTCTCCCCGAGGACGGTGTTCAGGAGACGGAGGGCGAACCGTCGCTCGTCATGGCGCGAGCAAGTGCGCACACCCAGGGCAAACTGCGTTTGCTCGACCTCTTTGGTGGACACGCTCAGGCATGGCCGGCTCTGGTCGTTGCGCGCGGGCAAGTGGCGCGGGCGCTGGCCGGAAGTGAACCGGGCAGCGTAAGGGCCGGCCGATTTGAGAAACCGGCGATGCGAGACGCAGCCTGTGGCAACCAGCAGGGTGGACGAGGCGACGTAATGGTCGCCCATAAAGCCGAGCAACTGTTTCCGTTGGAGTCGATCCAGGGTGATGGGGGTGCCGGTCAGTGGCCGTCCCAGGGGTTGAGCGGGCCAGAGCGTGGCATTGAGCAGTTCCTGGACGTGCACGTGCGGTTGGTCCAGGTACATCGCCAACTCCTCCTTGATGACATTACGTTCGCGGTCAATATCGAGCCGGTCGAATCGCGAGTTCAGGATCATGTCGGCCAGGACATCCAGCAGATCATCGAGGTGATCCTGCCGGGCCCGGGAGTAAAAGCAGGTGTTCTCCTCGCTGGTGTAGGCGTTCAGGTAACCGCCGATCCCTTCCACCGCCTGGGAAATCTGGCGGGCCGACCGGCGCCGGGTCCCCTTGAAAACCATGTGCTCGATGAAATGACAGACGCCATTGAGCTCGGGAGGCTCCCACCGGCCGCCGGCGGCCACCCAAAGGCCAAGGCTGACACTGGTCATGTGCGGCATTTCCGCGGTGGCCAGCGTGAGTCCGTTCCCAAGTCGAGTCACATGATACATCGCCCGGAAGATAGCCGCGGACTCGGGTTTGCACACGCAGATCCGGCAGTTTTTATCGGTCGCAAATGGCGTATCTCGGCATTCGCTTGCATCCGGGCGGACCCTTGGTATAAGGAACCCCGGTTCTGGACCCGGTGGGGTTGCCCCAAGAGTCCAGCCGCGGCGCCAGTGTAGCTCAGTGGCAGAGCAACGGTTTCGTAAACCGTAGGTCGGTGGTTCGATCCCACTCACTGGCTCCAGTCTCCCGCCCCTCGCGCACTCCCATGAGTCCCTTAAAATGAGGGACTTGTGAATGGCGCCTGGAATCTCCGCCGCTTCCAACTTCAACGATCTCCAAAGTCCCTGGGACGATTTGCCCAAGGATTTGCCCAACCCTTCGGATGAATTGAGATGCAAAATCGGTTCTATGCGAGGTTATGGCTGCGGAACGGTTCACGATAACAAAGTTTACAAATCCGAGCGGCGAGCAGGTCTGCCGCGTCGAAGGCCGGATGCCGGACGGGCACCGTGTTCGCCAGAATTTCCAGGACCGCGACGACGCCATCGCCAAAAAGGCCAAACTGGGACTTCAGGCACTCCACCAGCCGGTCACCTTGAGCCTGAAGCGGACCCGGCTGACCGACGAGCAGTTGACCGAGGCGGAGGCGGCGTTCCTGAAGCTGGATGGCAAAGCATCGTTGCTGACGGCGGTTCATCACTATCTCCTCACCGGCCAAAAGCCGATCACCCGGATCACCGTCCGGGAAGCCCACGATCTGTTCCTGGCGGCGGCGAAGAACCGAAATTTCCGTCCCCGGTCGATCCAGGAATTGAGAAGTCGGGTCGGCTTTCTGGTAAGTCTAGCTGGGAACGGCTGGCTTGACGAAGTGAGCAACGCTGATGTTGACCATGGCCGGACCTGCCCGAATAACCGTGGCTCCGTAGCCGGGGATGGCCGAAAGGGAGGCCGGAAACCTATCGCGGCGGGCGATCCACGGGTGCAGACGGCCAAGAAAGTGTACGCGGACAAGTCGCTTTCCATCGCGGACATCTGCAAGACGCTTCGGATTTCCAGGGCGACCTTCTACCGGTATTTGGCGACGAGCTGAGCTTGACGGAATCAGAGCGTAGGATAATCTTACGAGTGTGACGACGACGATTACAGTGACCACCAAGCGCCAGGTGGTGTTGCCCAAGTCGATGTGCGAGCGCAAGCGCATCCGGCCAGGAACCTCCCTGCGGATCACCGAGGTCGGGGATGGCTTCTACGTGACGCCGGTGCCAGAACCGACCGAGGCCGAGCTGGCGGCGGTGTTCAAGGCACTGGATGCGGGACGGCGCACCCGGCCCATCACCGCTGAGGATGAGGCTGTCATCCAAGAAGAGATTACGAAATACCGGGCTGAAGTGCGGAGACGCAAAGCGTGATCGTCGTCGTGGACACGAACGTCGTGGTTTCGGCGGCGTTCTGGCCCCGGAGTGAAGACCGGCGATGCTTCGTGCTCCTGGCGCGGCGGAAGTGCCGCCTGGCCGTGACGGAGGTCATCCTGGATGAGTATCGCGTCCTGGCAGTTCGGATCGGACGCCGGGAGTGTCCCGACAAAGACCCCACCCCCTTCCTGGACTGGATCGAGCGCGTGGCCCTGATGGTGGAACCATCCCCCTTGGGCAAGCGGCGCAGTCGGGATGCCAAGGACGACCCGTTCCTCGCATGTGCTTTGGCCAGTCATGCCGAGTTCATCGTGACGAAGGACAAGGACTTGCTGGCACTCGAAAAGCCCTTCGGGATCGAGATCATTACTCCCAGGGAGTTCTATCGCAGGTTGGCCGCGTAAGCGCCGGACACCTGCCACTCGGCGCTGCTGCCCTCCATCAGCGCCCGCACGGCCGCCATCGGATCAGGCGCAGTTTTGCCAGTGACCGGGTGTTCACGCGGCAGATCGTAAAGTCCGTGGCGGATGCGACGAATCGTCCCCGTCTTTGCCAACCGACTGAGCGCCTGGCGCGCGGCTGCCGCGCTCCCAGACTCCTGAAAATGCTTCGGTGAATATGCAGCAGCTCATCCAGGTCGTCCTTCTCGCGGGTGGGACCGATCTTCTTGACGATCTCAGCGTGGCCGCTGATGCACGCCTGTCACAAGCCCGACTCCCACATGTCTTCCCCCTCCTTGGCGTCAATGGGGACTTTGGCTCGCGGATTCGCGTTCAACCAAAGTAGCAGGCACACCCCGCGCATACTGCCCTCCCGGCAGAAGTGGCGGAGGGCCATGTCCGCCTGGAACTGCCAGTTTGGGAACCGCTCCAGATAGGTTCTGTAAAAACCGAGGAAAGCACGAGGCGTTCGTTTCAAGACCTGGGCGATGGGGTAGCCGGTGCGCGTGTCGGCCCCACGCTCGATGAACATTCTCACGATTTCGGGTCGAGGCCAATACGTGACCTGCTCGAAGCTCAGCCAATGAACATCGGCCCCGTGCTCAAACAGCAGCTCTACAATCCCGACGTGACCTTTACGCACCGCGAAGGACAGGTGTTTGGGCGTGGGGGCAAAGCCGTGCTGGAGGAGAACCCGGACCAGGCTGTGAAACCCACGGTCTATGGCGATGCCGAGGGGCGTGCAGCGGATGTTCTTGTGGGCAAGCTGGGCCGGTTTCCCGGCTTTGAGCCACGCCTCCGCCTCATGGAGCCGCCCTTCGCGGCACAGGCGACAGAAATCCAAAGCTGAATCGGGGATTCGAGTCCACCTGGAGGATACCGCAAGGAAGCTGTATTGGCTCCGTTCGTGGTCTTCAACCCTTCTGGATGCGTTGACCGGAGCGCTGCGCGGGGCAGAGACTCAATGAGGCAAAGAGAGGTGAGTGCAGCCGCTGTCATCAACGAGCGCCGCTCGTGGATTTTCGAGCAGATGGTATCACGCGGCGTGTTCGTGCCCGTGAGCGAAGACCGGTACTACATGAACGAGCAGGCAGCCGGGGAGTTCCTTCATGCCCAGCGGCGGCGGGCGCCGGGCGTCACGGCCATTCTGCTCGTCGTGTGATGGCCGGTTGATCTGGCGCAGGGCGCACAAGGCTGCCGAGCCTGCCGGGCAAACCAAGTACGCCCCGGAGACGCCATCAGCGTCTGCCCCATGAATGGTATCGGCCAAGCTGAGTTCCAGCGGTTATTGCCGCTGTAAACAGTCGCCCCTTCCCGGTGGGCACCAGCGGCTGTGAGAATTCTTGATCCCGCTGTTGAAAGTCTCTCCGGTTCGCCGCTGGCGGCTTCTAATAAAGACGTGGACATACCGCCGACGTGAACAACGCGCTGACGACGATGGAGCCCCGTTCGTAAACAAGTCTCCCGGCCCTTCAGTTCGCGATTGCACTTCCCATTGGGCCGTGGCCAAGCTGTTCGGCATCGAGCCTATGAGCAACGCCGACGACCACCGCTGGGACTTACACGAACGGGATGACGGCTATTTGCCTGATTCCGATGAAGCGTTCGAGCGGAAGTTCGAGGAATGGCAGGCACGGGACTGGCCGGACTGGCTGGCCAAGCACTTGACCTTCCCATTCACCGTCACCCGTGAGGAAGACGAGGACGACGCCTATTTCGCTCCGGGAGCGGTCAAGGCTCCCTTCCGACTCGGCCACAAAATGGACGTTTTGGCACTTGATGAGGAAGACATTTACCGGGGCGTGATCGTCAGGGTGAAGGAAAAGGGGAAAACCGGCTCCGTGCCGCTATGCGACCTGAAGGTCACGCCCGAGACCGACGCCAATTACTGGCCCGTGCGAGAGTATGTGGTCTGGTTTGCCAATCGCGGTTGAACTGATGAAGGTCCCATTTGTCGGGCGCTGGCGGATTGTGGAGATGGAACAGTGGGATCGGGGTTTTGTGGACATGGTGTCGCCGCTCTTGAAGGCAAACCAAACGGCATCCGGGTGAACTCAATCTCACCCGGTGCGGTGGCGACGTCGATGTGGGCGTCCACAGACATGTGGCCCAAGCAGATCGCCGACACGGATGGGCAGGAGTCGGCCCTGAAGGCGTTGATGACGCGGCCTTCCAGGTTCAGCCGGTACGACAGAGGCAACTTGATCGAGGTCATCAGGGTGGGTCTAAAGTTCTATAGACGTCCTCGGGATCGTCGATATCCTCACAGCCTGACGATTCTTTAAGTTATATGGACGAACTAAAATGAACAATAACAACATTTTACGATTACTCGTGGTCGCCCTGGCGACCGGAGCAGCCCTGACGACGGTTCCATCCGGGTTGGCCGTTGATGCCGGCCACACTCGCAACCTGGCCGCCCCGCTTTTTGACGGGCTGGGGAACCATCATCACGCCGTCAGCACGAAATCCGAGCGGGCACAGCGGTATTTCGACCAGGGGCTGACCTTGTGCTATGCCTTCAACCACACGGAAGCCATCCGTTCGTTTCGGGGCGCGCTGGCGGAAGACCCGGAGTGCGCGATGGCGTACTGGGGTATTGCGTATGCCTACGGACCGCACGTGAACAAGCCGATGTCCGAAGAGGACAACGTCCAGGCCTGGGCGGCGGTGCGGCATGCGCTGCGGCTGAAATCAAAGGCCAGCGCGAAGGAACAGGCGCTGATTGACGCCATGGCGGACCGGTACCAGGAGGCGTTCGTGGAGGACCGGTCGGCGCTCGACCGGGCCTACGCACAGGCGATGCGCGAGGTGGTGACGCGATACCCGGATGATCTCGATGCCCAGACGCTGTTCGCCGAGGCGTTGATGGACACGATGCCGTGGGATTACTGGGCGACGGATCGATCGCCCAAGCCGGAGACGGAGGAAGCGCTTGCGGCCTTGCGGTTGGTGCTCAAGCGCAACCCGGATCATCCCGGTGCGAACCACCTGTATATTCATGCGGTCGAGGCGGGGCCGAACCCGGAGTTGGGCTTGCCTGCCGCCGATCGACTGGCCCAGGGGGGGCCTCGAGCGGGGCACCTGGTGCACATGCCGTCCCACATTTACATGCGGGTGGGTCAATATCGCGAGGCAACCGAGGCGAACGAACGCGCCGTCGAGGTGGATCGCTCGTATATCCAGGCCTGCCGGGCGCAGGGTTTTTATCCGGGCGCCTATTACCCGCACAACGTGCATTTTCTTTGGTACGCCAACCTCTTTGAGGGACGAAGCGCGGAGGCGCTCAAGGCGGCCGAGCAGGCGGCCCAGATCGCGGCCGACAACACCTGCGGCCCAAGCCAGGCGGTCGAAGCACCCCGATTCCGGCATTTGCCCTGGTTGACCCAGGCGCGGTTTGGCCGGTGGGACGCGGTGCTGGCGGTGTCGCGGCCGCCCTCAACCAACGACTTTTTGATCGACCGCGTGATGTGGCATTTCACCCGCGGGCTGGCGTGGTCGGCCCGGCAGGAGGTCAACCAGGCCGTGCGGGAGCATGAGGCGATGATGCGGCTGATCCAGAGCGAGGAGGCGCGCAAGCTGGACAGTCCCGCGCTGCCGGCAACGGCGGTGCTCGCGGTGGCCGACCATTTTCTGGCCGGGAAGATCGCTGCCGCGCGAGGTGACCGGCGGGATGCGATCGCGCATCTCGAGCAGGCGGTGGCCACGGAGGATGCCCTGCCTTACATGGAGCCGGCCTTCTGGCCATTTCCGACCCGGCCGGCCCTGGGTGTGGCGTTCCTCGAAGCGGGAGACGCGGCGCAAGCCGAGCGGATCTTCCGCGAGGATCTCGAGCGGCAACCGCGCAACGGTTGGGGGTTGCTGGGACTCGAACAGAGTCTGAAGGCGCAGGGACGCGCTGAGTCAGCGGCCTTGATCCAGCGGGAGTTCAAGCGGGCGTGGGAGCGAGCGGACGTTGAACTGGAGTTGGCGTGGTTCTGAGCGTCAGATAAGTCGGCGCTCGGGAACTCGGGTGTTTTCCGGGCGCGCATCCATCGGACTACTCTGGAATGGTCGGGGGCAATACCGCCGCGCAGGCACGGCGAACGTACTCCTCGAACGCCCAATCCCCGCTGCCACCGGTCTGTCGCGTCAGGACCAGGTTGAGGCTGGGGACAAACGCGATGAGTTGCCCGCCGGAACCCGGCTTCGATCGGGTGTCGGCGGGGATGCCTTCCCCGCTGCGTCCGCCTTCGCCGGTCAGGCGCGCGGGCAGTTCCCAGCCGTGGGAGAAGATCTGAGGGTTAAGTTGCCAGCGCATTTCGGGCGATTGCACGCTGTGGGTGGGGGCGGCGGTCTGTTCCACGAACCATTTTGGAATGACCTGGCGGTCGCCCCATCGGCCTTCGTGAACCATGCAATAGGCGATGCGCGCCAGGTCGCGAGCCGGCATGCCTAGACCGTGAGAGGGATGGCGGCCGACGCGTTCGCCGCCGTCATAGAACTGAAACCACCAGTGCTCGATGCCGAGAGGCCGGAAGAGGAATTCGATCGCGAACTGGTTGTACGGCTTGCCGGTCACGTATTCACAGACCAGCGCCGCATGGGCCAGCGCATGAGTTGAATAACCGCAGGCCGTGCCGGGATCGAAAGCCAGCGTCGCGGTGCGCGCGTCCCCGGTGTGGCCCAGGACGTAATCCCACGAACCGTCGTTGGGCGCGCCGCTGGCCTCGGGACAGATGCCGGAGGTGTGATTGAGCAATTGACCGACGGTGATCGCGGCTTTGCGCGGGTCACTCAGCGGTTTTGCCCACGGAAGAAAATCGAATGCGCGGTCGTCGAAGGTCATGCGGTGCGGCGCGGTTCCCCGCCGGCTTTGTTCGGAAGCGATGGCCAGCACGGTGGCGCAGATGGCCTTGGAGACCGAGGCCACGCGGCGAGCGTCCGTTTTGGAGCTGTTGCCGCGTTCAACCTCGAGCACGAGGTAGCCATTCCTGATCACCACCGCCGCGAAATCCCGGCGATCGCTCTGCATCAGCCATTGCCGGAGCGCATCGAGCTTCGCGGGGTCCATGCCCGCGATCTGGCGGATGGCGTCCGGATGATCGAGGGTGCGCCAGCCGCCCCGGGATTCGGGCGGCGGGAAGTAGTCATTGGCAGCAGCACCGGCGGGGGTGGGCAGGGCGAGCAACAGCAGTGAGAGCAAGGGGCGATGAAGGTTCATGCAAGATGACGGGCATGCCGCAGGGGGGAGATTAGTCGCGGAGCCAGGCGGGGACAAGCCTGTGCCGCGGTGGGGGAAGGTTTGCCAGAGTGGCCCTGCCGCCTTAGCGTGTCGGCGTCATGCCATTCTGCAAGCCATTCCGGATCGTCCTGCCTGGTAACGTCTCAGCTCCTGCCTTGATGGTGGTGTGCGTGTGGGGGCTCACGGCGGCGGATGGGCCGGTGATCCGGCCGGCTACGGTTGATCTCAGCGCGGAAGGTGTCGTGTCGTTTCAGTTCGAAGCCCGGGCCGGGGAGTCGGGTGGATTTCAGGTGGAAGTGGCGACCGGATTGGGGGAGGCTGCCGTCTGGCAGACTCAGCCGCAGGTGCCTTTGAGGGAGTTGATGCCGGGTTTGTACGAGGTGGTGATACCCTGGCACGGCGATAAACCGGCCTCGTTTTACCGGGTAGCGGCCTGGGGATCGGCGGCGGCGCGGCTCTTCGTGAACGAAGTTGCCAGCGCCAACGTCAGCGGTTTCGCCGATGCCGGGGGCAGATACTGGGATTGGATTGAGGTCTATAATCCCGGCGATACCGCGGTGGATCTGATGGGATACGGGCTCACGGATGACCAGGCGCTTCCGTATCGCTGGCAGTTCCCGAGTGTGCTGATTCAACCGGGCGGGTACCTGCTCGTATTCGCATCGGGACTCGATCTCGCCGAGCCCGGAGGGGAACTGCACGCCAGTTTCCGGCTGAACGCCGACGGGGAGCCGCTGCTGTTGACCGCGCCCGACCGGCGCACGGTGGATCAGGTTCAACTGCCGCCCCTGGATCCCGACCACTCCGCGGGACGCCTGCCGGACGGCGGGGATTCCTGGCATCTGTATACCCCGGTTCAGGCGACTCCCGGCGCCGCCAATTTGCTGGTCTCGGAGGGATCCGTAATTGCGCCGCCGCGTTTTGTGCTGGACCAGAGGTTCTTTCCCGACGGCTCGGTTATCCAGGTGGCTTTGGAGCGGGCCGAACCAAACCAGTATATCCGCTACACCACCAACGGGGCGCCGGTGACGGCCAACTCGGCCCATTACACTTTCCCGCTGGAGTTGAGCGGGACAACGGTCGTGCGCGCGGCGGCGTTTGAGGGGGGGCGATCGAGCGCGGGGATCGCGCGCACCTATTTCGTGGGGGCGGCGCACACTTTACCGATCCTATCGATTGCGGCGGCGCCGAGCCATTTCGCATTTCGCGATGGGTATCTTTACGGACTGGGCAGCCGGGTGTTGGGGACCGGCGGGGAGGTGTTGCAGACGTTTCCGTTTTATGGATCGCACGCCTGGGAAGACCGTGAGATTGGTGTCACCGTCGAGTTTTACGAACCGGACCAGCGGCTGGGCTTCGAACTCGAGGCGGGATTGAAGATCTTCGGCGGCTGGGGTTCGCGGGGCTATCCGCAGAAGTCGTTTGCTCTGTTTGCCCGGCAGCAATACGGGCGGGGGAAGATCGAGTACCGGGTATTTCCGGACAAACCGATCGAGGCGTTCGAGTCGCTCGTCCTGCGCAATTCGGGAAACGACAACCAGAGCACGCACCAGACGGCGCCGCGTCCGCCGATTGATGCCTATGGACCGAGTGAGACTTATGGCAGTTATTTTGTGAACAGCAGTTTCACGTTGATGCGGGATGCGATGATGCAGCGCCTGCTGCGGGACCTGGACCTGGATACGCAGGGGTATCGGCCCGCGGTGCTGTATGTCAACGGCAAGTATTGGGGCATCTACAACCTTCGGGAGAAGATCAACGAACACTACGTGATCGCCAATCACGGCTTGGCGAAAGGCGAGTTCGATCTCATCGAGGGATACGGTTCGGTGCAGGCTGGCGACAACGTGGTGAACCAGGAGATGCGGAGTTATGTGGCCACGCGCGATCTGCGCGTCGACGCCATCTACGAGCATGTGGCCGAGAACTACCTCGAGATCGACAACTTTATCGATTACCACCTCGCGGTGATCTACTTCCAGAACTTCGACATCGGGAACATCAAATCCTGGCGTCCGCGCCTCCCCCAAGGCCGCTTTCGCTGGATCGTTTACGATCAGGATTATGGCTTCAATTTGTGGGATCCCACGGTGTATCTGCCGGCGATGGCGCGCGACTACGCGGATTACGACAACATGTTCACCTTTTACACCGCCGGCACCGGCACGGGCACAGGTTGGCCCAACGAAGGGGGCCGCACGCTGCTGCTGCGGCGTCTGCTCCTCAATGCGGGGTTCAAAGAGCGTTTCATCCGGCGCTGCGCCGATCTCCTCAACGGTCCGTTTCGGGCCGACCGCGTCCAGGTCACCATCCGGGAAATGGCCGCGGTGATCCGAGCGGAGATTCCGCGGCACCTCGACCGCTGGAGTTGGGCGCGACTCCAGGCGCTTGGATTTGACCGGCCACATCAGCCCGAGTACGCGCCGTTTACGCAGGAAACCTGGGAGCAGAACCTCCAGGTGCTGCTGGATTTTGCCCAAAACCGGCCCGACCAACTGCGCCAGGACTGCCTGGATCATTTTCGGTTGAACCGCGGGGTGGCGGAGGTGACGGTGGAGGTCGCGCCCCCAGGTTCGGCGCAGATCCAATTGAATTCCTCGAGGCTGACGAGCTTTCCCTGGACGGGCATCTGCTTTCGGGATTACCCGGTCGCATTCACGGCGGTGCCCCGGCCCGGCTATCGGTTTGTCGGCTGGAGCGGAGTCGAAGGCAACCTGCCCGCACTCGAGCAGACGCTGGAGGGGGAACATACCGAGGTCATCGCGCGGTTCGAACCGACCGCGCTCAATCCGCCGACGTGGCCCAGCGTGATCGTGACGGAGTTCCACTATCACCCCGCCGCGGAACCGGACTCCGGCGACTGGTTGGAGCTGCGCAACCGGGGTGATTCGGCGATCGAGTTGACCGGGTGGATCCTGCGCGACGACGATGACGACCATGACCTGATCCTGCCCGAATGGATATTGTTGCCGGGTGATTGGGTTGTTTTGTGCCAGGACCGCGCCCGGTTCGGCCGGGTGTATCCCCAGGTAACGAACGTGATTGGGGATTTCGGTTTTGGGCTCGGCAATGGGGGTGACGCGATCCGGCTTTATGATCCGGCCGGGCAATGGATGCTGAACCTCGTTTATAGCGATCGCGAACCGTGGCCGAGCGAAGCGGACGGCTCCGGATACACCCTGCAACTGAAAGATCCGGATCTCTTCTCGGCGGATCCCTCGGCCTGGACGTTTTCGACCACCTTGGGTGGCACGCCCGGAGGGCCTGGTCCGTAGCGGCGGGGCGGGCCAGCCGGAAGGTTCACGGCCGGTGCATGGGCGGCGGGGCCGCGGTGCTGGGACCATAATCCAGCGCGGGTCGCGGTCGCGGACGGCGCACGAAGAGCGTGGAAATCCAGCCGACAAAGAAGCCGAACAATGCGCCCACCACCGGCGGCACCAACACCGTGAGCAGGAGTGCTTCGCTGTCTACGTTCGAGGCGTTCTGCACGACTTTGGCCGCCAGCACTCCGGAGATCAGTCCCAGGATGCAGAATCCCATGGTGCAGCCGATGAGCAAAGCGATTTTGACAATCGCCGGCCAGGGCGAGTGAGCAGGTTCATTCATGATCCGAGTTTCGGTCAATTCAGCCGCCAGCGCAACGTTCTCTTGTCCACTGGAACCGACCCTGAGGCGGCCCGCTTCCCGCCGCAGTCCATAATAATGCCCCCTGGCTCTCGAACGCCCACGGCCCCTTTGGAGTGCGCCGGCAGAGCGCAAGCGACGACGGCGCTTGTGTGCCTGGCAGGTACAGGCTCTATCGGGATGAAAGTTCCCGACGGGGCAGATGACAACAACCGTAGTTGAACGGCTAGGATGGAACCGCAAGGGACCATCGCGAAAGAGCCGAAGACAAACTCTCGACTGTAGGAACACGAACAGGCAGTGAGGCAGGGAACAGCGGGCGAGCAGGCAAGCACGTGCGAAGCCCAACGGTCATCAAACTGAACCCTGAAAGCCTGACGGCACGAGAGGAAAGAGTCTGTATCGACCCAGGGAGATCCCGGGGGTGAGAGCCCCTGGGAAGTCAGCAGAGGTCATAGTAGCGAGGAAGCCCGGTGAAAGCCGGGAAGAGCGAAGGACCGAAGAATAACAGAACAGAGCTCAAGGGAAAGCTGGAAGCATGGATCAAGAAGGGTTCCCCGAAACAGCGGGACGCGACAACTGCGGTCACCATCCCGGACTGACAGACCAGAACCGTGGCGATGAAGGCGCCGCCAAGACTGGGAGTGGAGGAGCTCAAGATTCATCTTCTGCGCTCACCCCACAGAAAGCAATGTACGAGGAACTGATGGAAGAGATCATCAGCCCGTTCAACACCTGGCGAGCGCTGCTTGCGGTCGAACGCAACAGAGGCGCGCCGGGGATAGACGGGATGACCACGAAGCAACTGCGAGAACACCTGCGACGGCACGGGGAAAAGATACGAGCCAAGCTATTGGCCGGGACGTATGCGCCCAGCCCAGTGCGGCGAGTGGAAATCCCCAAGCCCAACGGCAAAGGCAAGCGAATGCTGGGTATCCCAACGGTCGTAGATCGCTGGATCCAGCAGATGCTGTTACGACGGCTCCAAAGGATCTTCGATCCCGGATTCAGCGAACACAGCTACGCTTTCCGGCGCGGGCGGGACCAGCACCAGGCCGTTCAAGCAGCGCGAAAACACGTTCAAGCGGGCAAAACTTGGATGGCGGACATTGACGTCACCAAATTCTTTGACCGGGTCAACCACGACATCCTGATGACGAGGATCGGAGAAGTGATCCGCGACAAACGGGTATTGCGGCTGATCGGACGCTATTTGCGAGCCGGGGTCATGATTGCAGGCCTTCCTGGCCCGAAGCCAGCACCATGGCTAAAGGCTCGCCACCGCGG
>JAHDYP010000069.1 GCA_023383055.1 Verrucomicrobiota bacterium
TGGGCGGAGCGGTCGAAATCCTGATCGGCCGCACCCTGGCGGACGCCGAACCGGTGGAGTGGCGGCCGGGATCGATCCGGGACCAGGGAACCCATCGACGGGTGACTGGCCTGATCCGGAACCCGGCGCGAGGCGAAGAATTGCCGGTGCTCCGCCTCGAGCCGAAGAATTGGAACGGAACTACCGTGATCTGGGTCGATCCCGCCGGCAAAGCCGGGCTGTTCCATTCCGCGGACGACGCGGATCCGGGGTTGAAACCGGCCGTCCGACAACTCGTTGATCGCGGAGTCGAGGTGGTGGGTGTCGATCTGCTCTTTCAGGGGGAGTTTCTCGATGCCGGGGAGAGCCCGACTGAGACCCGGCGGGTCAAGAATCCGCGCGAATCCGCGGCCTACACCCTGGGGTATAACCACAGCCTGTTTGCACAGCGGGTGCACGATCTGTTGACCACGATGCGTTACCTGCGCGAACGGGAAAACCGATCGCGCCGTCTCTGCCTGGTCGGCGTGGCCGGAGCGGGTCCCTGGGCCGCGGCGGCCCGCGCCGTCAGCGGCGACGCCGTATCGCGAGCGGCGATCGACACCGGCGGGTTTCGGTTCGGCGACCTGGTTGATCTGCGCGACGTCCACTTTCTGCCCGGGGGCGCGAAGTATTTCGATCTGCCCGGGATGCTGTCCCTGGGGGTGCCGGGCGATCTTTTCGTGGGCGGAGAGCGGGAGGGAACGCCGCCGGTGGTGGAACGGATTTACGCCGCAGCGCGGGCGGCGAACCGGCTGATGCATCATCGGGGCAGCTCGGTGAGTTTCGGCGAGGCGGCTGTGGCCTGGTTGCTGCAGGAGCGCTGAAGCTGTGGGCTGAGCGTACGCCGGAGATTGAATTCGGTCAGCGTGAGCCCGATGGCGGAATAGAGACTATGAAGAGACTTTTGAAGCTGCTGATCCTGCTGGTGGCGCTCGTCGTCGCGGCGGCGATTGGCCTGACGTTGTTTCTCGACAAGGGCATCAAGCGGGCGGTCGAGATGGTGGGTCCTCGGCTCACGCAAGTGGACGTTCGGCTGGAGCGGGTGAGCCTATCGCTGCTCTCGGGGCGGGTGGAATTGGAGGGGCTGTTCATAGGTAATCCGGGCGGTTACCAGAGCGAGTCGGCCATCGAACTGGGGAGCCTGGTGCTGGCCGCGGAACCGCGGTCATTCATTTCGGACAAGGTGGTGATCCGCACCTTGAGCCTCAACGCGCCGGTGGTGACCTTCGAAGGTGGTCTCAAGGACAACAATCTTCGCCAGATTCTGGACAGCGTTCACACCGCAACGGAGAGACTGCGGTCTGGCGATCGCCCAAAAGACCAGGCAGACGAAGATGCCCAGCAGAAGCTGCAGGTGGACGAACTGATCGTGACGGGCGGCAAAGTGCAGGTCTGGATGAACCTGTTGGGCGGCCGGGCGACCGCCATTGACCTGCCGGAAATCCGATTAACCAACCTGGGCACGGGCCCCGAGGGGATCACGACCGCCGAACTGACGGATCGGCTGTTGCGCATCATCATCGAGAAAGCCACGGTCGCCGCCGCCGGCGCCCTGGCCGGCTCCGGTGACGGCGGTGTGGATCGGCTCAAACGGGCCGGACGCGAAGCCGTCGACAAGGCGCTCGATGAAGCCGCGCGGAGCGCGACCGATTTGCTGAAGCGCTGAAACCGCCGCACCCGCGCGGGAGTGAGTCACCGGCACCGCGATTGACATCCGTTCCCGGCGCCGCTAACGTCCGAGGCCATGGAGATGGAAACCCTGAGCATCTCCCCGCTCCCCAACCAGACCGATGAGTGATCCCATCGCCAACAACGCTACCGCCGCCGATTTCGCCAAGCGCCTCCTGGAGTTCCTCGAGCGCAATCGCGACACGCTCTCCCCGCTGCTGATTCTGCCACACGACTTTCCCGACCCCGATGCCCTGTCGGCCGCCTTCGGTTTGCAGTATCTCGCCCAACAACGATTCGGCATCGAAAGCCGCATTGCTTTTGGCGGGGTCATCGGCCGGGTGGAGAATCGGGCGATGGTCAAACTCCTGCGGATCCCGGCGCATCCGCTGCACAAGACCGACTTCAAACGCTACAAGCAGGTGGCGCTGGTGGACACTCAGCCGGCGTTCCGCAACAATCCGTTCCCGCGCCAGCGTCGCGCCACGCTCGTCATCGATCAACACGCGAGCCTGGAACCGCCCAATGCCGAACTGACGCTGGTGGACCCGGGGTGTGGGGCGACGTGCGTCATCGTGGCGCAGGCATTACTGCTCGCGGCCGTCGAAATCCCGGCGCGGCTGGCCACCGCACTTGCCTACGGGATTCTCTCGGACACGCTGGATCTCTACCGGGCCACGCGGCCCGACGTGGTCGAGACGTACTTGAGCGTGCTGCATCACAGCGACATGCGGGCGCTGGCCCGGATCCAGAACCCGCCCCGATCGCGCAGCTATTTTGTCACCTTAAGCCGCTGTGTCCGCGAGGCAGTCATGCGCCAGCGGCTCATTGTCTCCCACCTCGGGGCCGTGAAAGTGCCGGAGATGGTGGCGCAGATGGCGGAACATCTCCTGACCTATGACCGGGCTTCGTGGGCTTTCTGCACCGGGCGCTACAAGGGGCGGCTTCACCTCTCACTGCGGACCAGCCGGCCGGACGCCCAGGCCGGGGAGGTGCTGCGCGACATCGTCGATAGCCCCAAGAACGCCGGAGGTCACCGCGCCATCGCCGGCGGTAGTTTCCTGGTCGGCACCAACAAACCCGATGAACTCTGGCAACAACAGGAGCTGACCCTTCAGTCCCGGCTGGTCAAGCGCCTCCGTCTGTCACGCCGGACTGAATTCCGCAAGGCGTTCTAGCCCGGATCCCTCGTCGGAATTGGAGTGCACCCTCTCACTTCGAGCCGGGTTTGGTGGCCGGAAGCGCCGCCAGGTCCGGAGGCAGTCGATCGGGCGCGAACGTTTCGACGTTCAGCTTCAACAAGCTGAACATCGGCACACCCAGATCCACCCCGCCGCCCGAGCGATCCACCACCATCGCCACCCCCATCGGGTTGCCGCCGTGAGCCCGCACAATATCCAACGTCTCCCGCACGCGGCCGCCTTGGGTGATGACATCCTCGACCACCAGCACCTTCTCCCCTGGATCAATGCGGAAACCGCGCCGCAACACCAATCGGCCTTCCTCCTTTTCGACAAAGATGAAGCGCAAACGCAACTGGCGGGCAACTTCCTGGCCTATCACCAGGCCGCCCATGGCGGGTGCAATGACCGTAACCGCACCCAGATGCCGCACGCGGCTTGCCAGCGCGGCTCCCAATCGTTCCACCACCGGCATCTGCTGCAGGGCGAGGGCACATTGAAAATAGTGCCGGCTGTGCAGGCCGCTTCGGAGCACAAAATGCCCCTCGAGCAGCGCCCCGCTCTCGCGAAAAACTCGCATCGTTTCGGATTCGGTCATGGCCGGGAGCATTTCCCAACCCGCCGGCGGAATAAAGCCGGAAAACAGGGATGTCAACGACCCACTGGCCACCGCATGCCTCGGAGCGCAGCCGCAGTCATGCGAGCGCCGCCGATTACGGATTTCTATCGACGTCGGTGGTGGCGGGAGGAAATCTCCCCGCGCTATGGCGCGATGGGTCAAGTTGGCGGTGGCGGTGCTGTTGCTGCCGCTCTGCCTGGGAGTGGGCGATGCCCTGTTGCGGGTGTTGCGCAGCCTGGGGGGTGCGGACACGGTCTGGATTCCTTTCCTGGCTGGGGCGGCGTGCTGGCTGGTGATCTACTATCTCCTGCCCCGGCCGATGTGGCTGTACGTGGCGGGCCACGAACTGACCCACGCCCTCTGGACCTGGCTGTTCGGCGGCAAAGTCAGGCGCATCCGCATCGGCTCACGGGGCGGGCACGTGATCATCAGCAAGAACAACTTTCTGATCACGCTGGCGCCCTACTTTTTTCCGTTCTACGCGGCCGTGGTCATTGCCGCATTCGGCCTGGGCCACCTGATCTGGGGCTGGAGTGGGCTCCTGGCCTGGTTCCATCTGTTTCTGGGCGCAGCGTATGCCTTTCATGTGACCCTGACCGCGCACGTCCTGCAGCACCGGCAAACGGATATCACCGACCAAGGATACCTGTTCTCGGCGGTGATCGTCTGGCTGGGGAACGCCGGGTTGCTGTTGGTGGGCCTGCCCTCACTGACCGCGAACGTCTCGGTCCTGACCGTGCTGGGTTGGACACTCGAGGCCACCGGCCGGGTCTTCACCCGGCTGGCGGGATTGATCTAGCCCGCACCTCGCTTGTACCCGCGCCGCCACTGCGACGGCCCCCGCTCCCGGTGCCTCAGAGTTCTCGCGGCCCCTTCCGCTTTCGCTGCAACTCCTTCCGCAATGCCGGCAACGGCAGGGTGTTGATCACATCGCCCTTGGTGAGCCAGCCTTTCCGCGCAATACCGGCCCCCAACCGCAGGTAACCCGCATGCTCGGTCCGGTGCGCATCGCAATTGATCACGCATTTAACCCCTTGCTCGCGGGCATAGGTCCAATGCCGCCAGTCCAAATCGAACCGATACGGATTCGCGTTCAACTCGATCCAGGTGCCGGTCGCGGCGCAGGCATCGATCACCGCCTGATGGTTCACCCGATAGGGTTCGCGTTCGAGCAACAACCGGCCGGTCAAATGTCCGAGCATGTGCACATATCGGTTTTCAGCCGCGCGGATCAGGCGCTTGGTCATTTCGGCTTCGTTCTGTGAGAATCCCTGGTGAATGCTGGCCACCACCACGTCGAGCTCCGCCAAAAGGTCATCCTCAAAATCCAGCCGGCCATCGCCCAGAATATCCACCTCCGACCCGCTCAACAGGCGGAAGTCGCTGCCCTCCGCGGCCAGCCTGGCGTTCACGCCGGCGATCGCCTCCAGTTGTTGCCGCAACCGCGCTGGCTCAAGCCCGTGGGCCACGAACGAGGATCGGGAATGATCCGTCACGGCCCAGTAGTCGCATCCCAACTCCCGCGTTTCCGCCACAATCTGCTCGAGCGTCTGACGGCCGTCGCTCCACGTCGAGTGATTGTGCAACGATCCCCGCAGCTCGGTCCACTCGAGCAACCGCGGCAATTCCCCCCGCTCCGCCGCGCCGAATTCGCCGCGATCCTCGCGCATCTCGGGTGGGATGCAGGCCAGCCCCAGTTCGCCATAGATCTCTTCCTCGGTTCGGCACTCGATCCTCAGCGACGGATCGCGCGTCTCTTCCCGCGCCCGGAACAACCCGTATTCGTTCAAGCGCAACCCGCGCTGGATCGCGCGTTGTCGCATGACAATGTTGTGCTCCTTGCTTCCGGTGAAATAGGCCAGGGCGGACGCGAATTCAGCGTCGCTCACCACGCGCAGATCGGCCTGCATGCCTCCGGCCAGAACCACGCTCGCCTTGGTCTCGCCCCGCGCGATCACTTCGAGCACACCCGACTGCTCGGCGAAGCAACCGATCACCCCGGCCGGACGCGCCGAGGAAACCACAAAATCCAGGTCACCCACCACTTCCCGACAACGCCGCAGACTCCCAGCCACGCTGCATCGCAGCACGTCCGGATGCGCGCGCAATCGCTCCAGGATCGGCTCCGCCGCGGCCCAGGCATCGCTCAGCCGATGCCGCGAGGCGTAACTGCGCCGGAACTGGATGCCCGACAGAATCCTGGCCTGACTCTTCTCGCCGAAGCCGTCAAGCCCGGCGACCTTGCCGCTCAGACAGGCCGCCTCCAACTGCTCCACGGAAACCACGCCCAGCCGTTCATGCAACAGCTTCACTTTCTTCGGTCCCAGCCCCGGAATCCGCAGCATCTCCAGCAACCCGGCCGGCACCGACGCCTTGAGTTCCTCGTGGTAAACCAGCCGTCCGGTGGTCACCAGCTCGGTGATCTTCTGCTGCAGCGCTTCTCCAAGCCCCTTGATCGTTCCGAGACGCCGCTCGGCCACCAGTTGATCGAGCGGCTCGGTCAGGGTCTCGAGCGCGCGCGCGACGTAGGCATAGGCCCGGGTCTTGAACGGGTTTTCACCCTTCAATTCGAGCAGCACCCCGATCTCCTCCAGCACGGCCGCCACATTCTCTCGGTCCATCGACGTCATACTATGAAGGGCAACCAGCCGACACGAAAGCCAAATGTCCTCACCTTGACAGTCCCCAGGACATCGAGAACACTCCCCCGCCTATGGCCGATCCGAAGATCAACGAGCTGATGGAACGTATCGTATCCCTCTGCAAAAGGCGGGGATTCATTTTCCAATCCTCCGAAATTTACGGCGGCATCAACGGCTTCTGGGATTACGGCCCGCTCGGCGCCGAACTCAAACGCAACGTCAAGGATCTCTGGTGGCGTTCCATGACCCAACAGCGCGACGACGTCGTCGGCCTCGACGCCACCATCATCATGCATCCTTCCGTGTGGAAAGCCTCCGGCCACGTCGACACTTTCAGCGATCCCATGGTCGACTGCAAAGTCTGCGGCAAACGCTTCCGCGCCGACCAGGTGGATCCCCAGTCCGGGATCGCCTTCCGATTTGCCGGTGCCTACGATGCCAGCGAGCTCCAGACTGCCCTGCTGCCGTACCCCGAGGCCGCGCGACCGGTGATCAAAGCCGAACTCATCCGATTGGCCGGCGCATGGTTCACCAAGGACTCGTCCTCGCTGAACGTGTCGGAGGTGGCCGACGATTTCAAACAGGCCTGGGCCAGGTTCGAAACCGAATTCAAACTCGACGGCTGCCCCCCCATGACGGATCTGCTATCGGCTTATCTCGATGGCACGCACTTCCAACGCTCGAATGAAGCCGTCACCGTCATCGTCCCCGAGCCCAACCACAAACCGCGCGCCGAAAAAATCGCCAAAGAGTTCTACCGCCGGCGCGGCCTGAAAGCCCCCGAACTGCTCGCCGCCACCGCCACCACGGTGGAGAATTCCATCGCCTACTGCGGCGAATGCGGCGGCGAACTCACCGCGCCCCGCCCCTTCAACCTCATGTTCGACACCACCGTCGGCCCCGTCCGTTCCGACGAGAACATCGCCTATCTCCGACCCGAAACCGCCCAGGCCATCTTCGTCCAGTTCAAGAACGTGGTCGACAGTTCCCGGGTCAAAGTACCCTTCGGCATCGCCCAGGTCGGGAAAGCGTTCCGCAACGAGGTCACCCCGCGCAATTTCACGTTCCGCTCCCGCGAGTTCGAACAAATGGAACTCGAGTTCTTCATCCGTCCTGACGAAGTGATCAGCACGCTCGCCGGCCGTGTCGCCACGCTCGCCGACCCCGACCTCGATCTCGCCAACCCCCAACGGCACTGGGGCTGGGAAGTCTGGCACAAGTACTGGGTCGAACAACGCATCCGCTGGTACGAAAGCATCGGGCTCCCCCGCGTTTCCCTCGAGGAATACTGGCAGAAAAAGGAGGAACTCGCCCATTACGCCCGAGCCACCGTCGATATTCTCTTCAAATTCCCCTTCGGCACCCAGGAACTCGAGGGGATCGCCGCCCGCGGCAATTTCGATCTCACCCAGCACCAGCAGCACAGCGGCAAATCGATGGAATACTTTGACGAGGAGGCCAAGCAAAAGTACGTGCCCCACGTCATCGAACCCAGCGCCGGCGTCGATCGCCTCGTCCTTGCCCTGATCTGTCAGGCCTATTGCGAAGACGAAGCCCCTGACGATAAAGGCAAACTCGAGAAACGGATCGTCCTCCGGTTCCATCCCCGCATCGCCCCCGTCAAGGTCGGCGTCTTTCCGCTGCTGAAAAACCGCCCTGAACTGGTCGAAAAAGCCCGCGCCGTCCGCGACCTCCTCCGCCCGCACATGAACGTCTTCTACGACGACACGGGCGCCATCGGCCGCCGTTACCGCCGCCAGGACGAAGCCGGCACCCCCTTCTGCCTCACCATTGATTTCGACACGCTCGGGGAAACTCCCGAACTGCGCGACACCGTCACCCTGCGCGACCGCGATACCATGAAACAGGAGCGCGTGCGCATCGACGAACTGCTCCCGCGCATCCTGCCGCTGCTGCGGTAACCGGGGCTTTTCCCGGAAGCGAATCCCGGAAACTTCGTCGCGGACATCGTCGAGAACCGGCCGACTCGATAAAGGTTGCGACGAAGTTTTCGACAAAGTTTATCGCTTCCGAACCTTTGAAGAAGCCTCCTCATGGAAGACCCAACACCAGCTCCAGGCGGCGCTGAAAAAGTCCCGCGACCGTGGTTTCCGGGGCGTCGGGTGCGTTCGCGCGCGCTTCTCAGCAATGGCATCGCGAATGAACGCGCTGAGACCGCCCCGCGGGATTCCCGCAATATCCTCCGCGGGCACCCGGGCGGTAACGCTCACCAACTCTGTCTTACTCATGCGGCAAGAGTACGACGGACGCGCCCCGGCGCAAGCCATCTGCCACCGTGGCCGACCTCGTGCCGCACCCGCGGAGCAGCCCGACCACCATGGAGCATTCCGGCCCATCCCCATCACTGACGTGCGGACAACCGCTTGGGGATGAACTCGGCCCCACCCGTGGGATTTTGAGCGACTGGCACCGGGGAAGGAACACCCTGATGGGCTTTGAACCATCAGCCGTTCCGTCGCAAGTAGCATCACCACCCTGCCAGCCTGGAAGTGGCTCGATTCGGTTTGCGGCGAGGTATCCACTCGATTAGCCAGCTGGCATGGTTGCTGAACTCATTGCGGACCGACTGCCTTCGCAGGAATTCAGTGAACTGCTGCGGCCGGAGCCGTTGCCGGGCGGTAAAGATCCCGAGGAGCGCCTGACCATTTGCGGACTGTCATGGCGGCGGTACTTGGACCTCGACCAGGCTTTGGGGGACGACCGACCGAGTCCGCGCCTCTATTACCTGGACGGCGAACTCGAGCTTATGACGAGCTCCAAAGAACACGAACGGGTTAAGAAATGGATCGGGGATTTCGTGGGCGACTATTTCTTCCAGCACGGCATCGAGATCGTCGCGCTGGGCCAGGCCACATTGCGTTTGGCGCTCAAGGAGGCCGGCGCCGAACCGGACGAGTCCTGGTGTGTCAAGGAAGCCAGGGAGTTTCCCGACCTGGTTCTGGAGATCGCGCTGACCAGCGGCGGTCTCGATAAATTGGAGATTTATCGGCGCTTTGCCGTGCCGGAGGTTTGGTTCTGGCGTCGAAATGCTCTCGAAATCTTCGCGTTGCGGCCAGATGGTTCCGGCTACGACACAGCCTCAGGGAGCCCACTCCTCCCGCAACTGGACGTTCCACCGTTGGAACGGTGTGTGAAAATGGCTTCCTGGACCGAAGCCCGCCGCACTTTTCGCATGAGCCTCCCCGGGTTTTGCGCGTGACCACCGCTACTTGCCCATGGCAACCTCGGCGGCGTGACAACCGACCAGGCCGCTCAACTCCTGAAACAGTTTCGCGCCGGAGCGATCTCGCTCGAGCATACCCTCGGCGCCTTCCAATCCGCGCCGGTGGCGGAGCTCGGCTTTGCGGCGGTGGACACGCACCGCGCGCTGCGGAAAGGCTTTCCGGAAGTCATCTTCGGCGCCGGTAAAACCCCCGAACAGGTCGTCCGGATCGCTACCAAGCTCGCCGAACAGAAGCAACCAGTCCTCGTCACCCGGATCACGCCCCTCCATGCCCGGGCCATCCGCCGCAAATTCAAGCACGCGGTCCATCACGTGGAAGCCCGCTGCGTCACGATCGCGAAACCGCCCCTACCGAAGCGACCGGGCATCATCGCCATCCTCTGCGCGGGCACCAGCGATATTCCGGTGGCCGAGGAGGCCGCCATCACCGCCGATATCATGGGCAACCGCGTGGAACGGCTCTTCGATGTGGGGGTGGCCGGTCTGCACCGGTTGCTCAATCGCTTCGCTCAAATCCAGCAGGCCAATGTCCTGGTCGTGGTGGCCGGCATGGAGGGTGCCTTGCCGAGCGTGGTGGCCGGGCTCGTCGCGAAACCGGTCATCGCCGTGCCCACCAGCATCGGATATGGCGCCAGCTTCGGCGGCATCGCCGCCCTGCTCGGCATGCTCAACAGCTGCGGCAGCGGCGTGACGGTAGTGAACATCGACAACGGTTTCGGCGCTGGCTATGCCGCGGCTCAAATCAATGCCCTCTGCTCCCCGCCCTGAATGAAAACACTTTACCTGGATCTAATCAGCGGCATCAGCGGCGACATGTTCCTCGGCGCCCTCATCGACCTGGGGGCCGACTTCGGTCAACTCGAAGCCCAACTGCAACACCTTTCCATCGCGGGCTATCACCTCCACTGCACCCGCGGCCAGAAATCCTCGATCAGCGGCACCAAGTTCGACGTCCACGTCTCCCCCCTGGCCGGTCCCAATCCTAATCTTAATCCTAATCTTAATCTTACTCCTTCTCCCCTTCCCCATACCCACGAACACACCCACGCGGACGGCACCCAGCACACCCATCCGCACGACCATGGACACGACCACGGTCACGGCCATGGCCATGGCCATCACGATCATCATCACCACTCACAGGATCACAACCACGATCACGGCCATCCTGGCGACGCCGGGCACCCGCATCTCCATAACTCCGGAGATCCCGCGCATTCTCACACCCACCCCCACGGCCAACGCACCTTTGCCGACATCCGCCACCTGATCGAAACCAGCGGCCTATCGGACTGGGTCAAAGCCAAATCCGTCGCCGTCTTTCAACGCGTGGCCGACGCCGAAGGCCGCATTCACGGTGTCCCTCCCGACGAGGTCCATTTCCACGAGGTCGGCGCGGTGGATTCCATCATCGACATCGTGGGCGCCTGCCTCGCCCTGGAGCAACTCGGCAAACCCCGGCTCCTGGCCAGCCCGGTGGTCGAGGGAACCGGCTGGATCGATTGTGCCCACGGCCGATTTCCCATTCCCGCGCCCGCCACGCTCGCCATTCTGGCCGCGCGTCAGATCCCTTTGAGCCAATGCGGCGAACCGCATGAACTGGTGACGCCGACCGGCGCCGCGTTGCTCGCCGAATTTGTCGAGTCCTTTGGTCCCATGCGGGGCCTGCAACCCGGCGCCGTGGGCTATGGACTGGGCACGCGCGACCATCAAACGCGACCCAACGTCCTGCGCGTGATCCTGGCCGAAACCGAATCCACCGAGGCCCACGCCCGCGACTGGGAGGTGGACACCATTGCCGCCATTGAAGCCAACCTGGACGATGCGACCCCGGAAATGCTCGGTCATTTCCTGCAACAAGCCATGGCCGCCGGCGCCCTGGATGTCTCCCTCACTCCCAGCCAGATGAAGAAAAACCGGCCGGGCGTGCTCCTGACGGTACTGTGTCGGCCTGATCAAACCGATCCGTTCGCGGAACTGATTCTCACTGAAACCACCGCCTTCGGCGTGCGCATTCAGGAGTATGAACGACGCAAACTGCGACGCGAAATCATCACGGTAACCACCCCGCTGGGCGATATCCAGGTGAAGCTCGGCCGACTCAACGGCCGGATTGTCCAGGCCGCACCGGAATACGAATCCGCCCGCCTCCTTGCGGAAAAGCTCAAGCTCCCGCTGGCAACCGTCTACGCCACCGCCCTGAAACATCTCCCAACACCCTGACCCCCATGATCGCCGCGGATTTCCTCAATCTCCTTTGTTGCCCTGAAACCCATCAAGCGCTGATCGAGATCGACCCCGCGCTGATCGAATCGCTGAACGCCGGAATCGCCGCCGGGAAAATTCGGAACCGCGCGAAACAGCCGGTGGTCACCCGGATCGACGGCGGCCTGATGCGTGAGGATCGGAAGTACCTCTACCCCGTCCGCGGCGACATTCCGGTCCTGCTCGTCGACGAGGCGATACCGATGGACAGCCTCAGTTGATGAACCGAATCGTCAACGGGTAGCGGTACAATTCGCCGTTGCTGGCTTTGATCGAGGCGACAATGACCAGCACAATCGCCGCGATGCCAATCGCGATCATCAGGAAAAACCCGATCACCACCAGGACCAGCAACGCCGAAACGGCCAGATAGATCAAAACCGAAATCTGGAAGTTCAATGATTCCTTGCCGTGTGCATCGACCGACGGCATTTCATTCTTCTTAATCAGCCAGACCACGAGCGGCCCCAGGATGCTGCCCAGCGGCACGATCACGCCGGCAAAAGCGCTCAAATGGCAGAGCATGTCCCACGTGCGATCCGGGGAGGCTGACGGGGGAGGCGTCATCGGTGGAGGATTGTCCATAAACTCAAATGCTTCGAGGTTTCCGTCTGTTTCGCCCTGCTTCGGGCTTTTCTCACCGTCCCCAGACAATCAGAAATCCCCACTAGCGACAACATAATCTCGTCCCTCCCCTCGACCCCGTCGCCGCCGCATCCACGCATTGACCCCCCGCCCCGTTTCCCCCACCCTAGCGCCATGGGCAACACGTTCGGGCATCTCTTTCGCATCACGACCTGGGGCGAATCCCACGGAGGCGGCGTGGGCGTGGTCATCGATGGCTGCCCGCCCCGGATCGAGTTGAGCGAAGCGGATATTCAGCCCGATCTGGATCGCCGGCGCCCGGGCCAGTCCAGCATCGTCACCCCCCGCAAGGAATCCGATACCGTGCGCATTCTTTCCGGCACGTTCGAAGGCCGCACGCTCGGCACCCCGATATCGATGATCGTAGCCAACGAGGATGCCCGACCCGAAGCCTATTCGGAGATGGCCACCAAGTTCCGCCCTTCCCACGCCGACTACACTTACCAGGCCAAGTTCGGATTCCGCAATTGGCAGGGTGGCGGCCGCACGAGTGCCCGTGAAACCATCGGCCGCGTGGCCGCCGGCGCCGTCGCTCGCAAAGTCCTGCGCCAGTTCCATGGAACCGAGATTGTCGCGTGCGTGCAGCGGGTCCAGCACATCGCCGCCCACGTGGATCCCGAAACCCTGCGCGTCACCGACGTCGAGAAAAACATCGTTCGCTGCCCGGATCCCGCCGTCGCCAATCGCATGATCAAGCTCATCGAACGTATCCGGAAAGCCGGAGACACGGTGGGCGGCATCGTCCTGGGGGTCGCCCGCGGAGTTCCACCCGGTTGGGGCGAGCCGGTGTTCGACCGGTTGGAAGCCGATCTCGCCAAATCCATGCTCAGTCTGCCCGCTTCCAAGGGCTTCGACTTCGGCTCCGGCTTCGACGGCGTCACCATGAAAGGCAGCGAACACAACGACCCCTTCCGCGCCCGCCAGGGTCGCGTCTACACCACGACGAACCGCTCCGGCGGCATCCAGGGCGGTATCTCCAACGGCCAGACCATCTACTTCCGGGTCGCCTTCAAGCCGGTCGCCACCATCATGCTCGAGCAGGATACGATCGATCTCGAGCACCGGAACACCACGTTGAAAGGCCGCGGCCGCCATGATCCTTGCGTGCTGCCCCGTGCCGTCGTCATGGTCGAGGCCATGACCGCGCTGGTCCTCCTCGATCACGCCCTCCGCCACAAAGCCCAGTGCGGGTAAAACCCGTCTTCCGTCAGACCTCAACTGGAGGGGCGAGTTACCCGAGCCCGGCGCTTTCTCCGATCGCGGGGAAGCGGTTCTAAACCCGGAACGGCGGTTCCCAAAGTCCGAACCACCAACCCACCAGCGCCGGTCCCCAGAAAATCCAAATGACGGCTGCCATCGCGATGTATGGTCCGTACGGCAGCCGGCTTGACGACAGTTCGCTCCGTTTCAACGCCACCAGGCTCAAACCCACCGCGGCGCCGATCATCGCGCTCAACATCAGGCTGAACAAAACCGCTTGCCACCCCAGAAACGCACCGATCGCCGCCATGAACTTCACGTCACCCAACCCCATCGCCTCCCGCGGCACCACAATCTCATCGGTCACCACCTCGAGGTGCCCTACCTCCTCCGGCTTGAACTCGTCCATCCCGATCTGCAGCCGATCCGGAGACAACCGCACGGCCACATGCGCATACCCCCGGTCCACCAACTCGACCGTTTTCGCCTGCAACACGATCGCGTCTGATTTCCGGTAGAAAATATCCTCGTAAGGGATCGAGCGATCGGGCAACTCGAGCGCGGTTTCCGTGAAAAAGATCCGCGTGTCCGCTGGCAGATCGAATCGCTGCCGGCCATACAGCAACTTGCTCAGCCGCAGGATCGCGTAGACCAGCCCCGCACCGACCAATATGCCGATCACCGATCGCTCGAGCGCCTTGGCCGAAGTCTCGGCCCCATGCAAAACCGGCACCAGCAATGATACCAGGAAGCCCGCCCCCACGCCGCCCAGGGTGATCTCATCGGGAATGATGAAATGCTCGAAATCGATGAAACTGGCCGCGATCAGCGCCGCGATGAACCCCGAGTAGATCAGGGCCAACCAGGCCGACTCCCGTCCAAATCCCAGCCAGCACCCCAGGAATGCCACCCCCGTCAACAGCTCCACCAAAAAATACCTCGGGGCAATCGGCGCCCCGCAATTCCGGCAGCGGCCCCTCAGGTAGAGCCAGGTCAGCAGCGGCAGATTCAGATACCATGGGATGGAGTATCGACAATGCGGACAATGCGACGGCGGCGAGACCACGCTCTCGCCCCTCGGCATCCGATAGATGCAGACATTCAGAAAACTGCCCACCATGGTGCCAAACACAAAGAACACCAGCGCCCAAAACTCGAAGGGCACCGCCGCCCAATACCGCGCGGCGAAGACCGCATCAATCCCCATATACGTTTCCCCTCAATGCCTCGCGCATCACTTCGACCGGCGCGCGCTGCCCCGACCAAAGCTCCAGCGCTTTTGCCCCCTGATAAAGCAACATTCCCAGTCCATTCGCCGTCCGGCACCCGGCCTCGGCCGCCCGCCGCAACAACGGCGTCTCGGCGGGACGATAGATCATGTCGTACACGGCCCTCGCCTGATGCAATTCGAATGCCGATGGGTCCCACGGAAGCGAATCGCCTGCCCCCAACCCCGCCGAGGTGGCATTCAGCACCAGATCCACCCCACCGGTTGGATAGCCCACCTCCACCTCCACTCCCGGCTCCTTCTGCCGGATCGCCGCCGCCACCTCCTCCGCCTTGGACCGGGTTCGGTTTACCAGAAACAAGGCCCGCGCCCCGGCCCGTGCCAGCCGCAACGCCGCTACCCGACCGGCTCCGCCAGCCCCCAACACCAACACCCGGGCGCCGCGCGGTTCCAACCCCAGGTCCTCCCTCAAAGACTGCACGATCGCGTCGGCATCCGTGTTGAATCCGTGCGCCCGCACCTCGCGAGGTGACTCCGTCTTGAACTCCGCCAACGGCCGCCACCCTCCGCCTGCGTCACACCCTTCAAATCGAATCGTGTTCACCGCACCCCATTCGCGCGCCGATTCGTCCAGCAGGTCCACCAACTCGAAGGCCAGCAACTTGTGCGGTACCGTCAGGTTCAATCCGATAAAGCCCATCGCGCCCGCCCCCTGGATCGCCGCCCCCAAGTCCTCCGGTCGCACCTCCAAGGCCACATACCGCCAATCCAATCCCAGGGCCGCGATG
Source organism: Verrucomicrobiota bacterium (assembly GCA_023383055.1). Classification (GTDB taxonomy): domain Bacteria; phylum Verrucomicrobiota; class Verrucomicrobiia; order Limisphaerales; family JAHDYP01; genus JAHDYP01. The sequence continues at coordinate 15,502 of JAHDYP010000069.1, forward strand.
CCCGCATTCTGCATCGCCGGCGAGGCCGAATGCCGGACCGGATGCCCCACCACCGCACATATGCGCGTGCTGGCTGTCAATCCGCCACCCGTGGAGACCATCACCGCGCGGTTATAGGCGAACCGCCGTGCCACGTCCAAGTTTAAAAAGCGGGCTCGTGTAACTCGCCCCTCCAGGCGCGGCGTTGTGCTGGAGCCCATTCGCACTTGCATCGGAGATACGCCCGCCTATTTGATTTGAATCCGGACACGTTCCGGCTCCCAGTTAAGGACTGCCCCGACCGCGTTCACAAATCCCCAATCTCCCGCCATCGCCCCGGTCAAGTTCACCCGGCCGTGCTCCGCCGCCATCGCCACCGCCTGCGGCAGTTCGATGAACCGGAGAATGTTCATGTAATCGGGACCGTCACGGAAGGTCGAAGGAAGGCCGACCAGTTCCAACCGCTCCCAGCCGGGCTCAAGCACTCCCGCCAGGAGCAGATTGACGCCCATCGCCCCTTCACCGCGCAGCTGAATCGCGCTCTCACGGAACGCCCTGAGCTCCCGCAACGCTGCCATCCCCCACCGGATATCCCAAACCCGCATTCCGTCGAGGGTCTGGCCGAGCAACATGAACCGCCGCCGGATCTGGATGAACTCGCGATCGGTCACGCTCCACGCCACCGGACCGATGCCGCGCGGTGCCAGCCAAGCCACCGCGGTGGATTCACCGGTCAACCGCTCCCGCAGGCGGTTGAACCAGCCCGGTTCCGGGCCGGACCCCGCACCCGTCTCCGCCGCGGTTCCCTGCGCTTCCCACCCGGGCAGCACCTGGAGATCCTCGCCAAACACCGGTCCCATGCCCCGCATCCACTCGATCCATTCCTGTTCGCCCAACACGTTGTACTCCAATTCCCGCGGTTGCTTCAACCGGCTCCGCCGGGCGACCAACAGGGTCAGTTCCACGCCGGGTTGGCTCTGGAATGTGTAAGCCTCCAGACGCACGCCCTGTCGCACCACCTCCAACGTCCTCCGTGATTCGACCCCGCCCACGACTTCCGGCCAACCCCCAAATGTCCTTTCCCGCAGCGACCGCAGCCACTCCTCGCGTTGCGTCCGCCACTCGGCGGCCGAACCGGGCACCGCCGGCACCTTCGCTATGGGGACAAATCCCTCCTGGATCCGCGTATTGATCTCATCCGTCGGCAACGCCTCGAACACCTTGAGTTGCTCCGACGTCAGCACTTTGACCGCCGCGCGTTCGATCGGGCTCTCGTCGGATTTCAGGAACCGGTTGAACCACCGGAACACCGGCACCTGCAAATCCTGGGTGTCTTTGTGCGGTCCCTCGGTAATCAGCAAGCCGAGGTTCGTGCTGGCGCCCACCAGGTCATACACCCCTCGCACCTTCCGATGCACCCGCAGCACACCTTCGAGCGGAAAAATGCTGTCCTTGTCGGAATTGGCAATCAACAGCGGCCGCGGCGCCACCATCGCCGCCAACTGCGGGTAATCCCAGCGATAGGTGTTAACCATGAACATGCAATCGCAGTGGCCCGACACCGTGCCGTCGATCACGTGGTTCTCCAGGTCCGTGATCCCCGCCACCGGCGCCGAAACCCGCACGCGTTCGTCCACCGCCGATACAAACCACGTATACGCCCCACCACCCGAGCGACCCGTCATGCCGATCCGCGTCGCATCCACCTCCGGACGCGTCTCGAGATAGTCCAACGCCCGAATGCCGTTCCAGGTCTCGACCCCCGCCGGTGTGTAACCCCGCGAGTTCCACCACCACGCGCCCAGCCGATGAGTGCCATGATGCAACCCCTGGATCTCCCCCAGTTGCAGCGTGTCAATCATCAGGCACACATAGCCCTGGCGCGCGAACCAAACCCCATGATGATGATACGACACCTTGTTGCCGTAACTCACCCCATCCTGGATCGCCGCCCCGTGCCCGCAGACATACAGAATCGCCGGCGCCGGTTCCTTCAACCCTTTCGGCAGATAGAGATTCGCCGTCACATACAACCCCGGCGACGACTGGAAATGCAAACGTTCGACCTCGAAATCGCCCTGGTCCAACCGGCCCGTCACCCGCGCCCGCAAATCGCCTCGCTCCGGCAGCGGCCAAATCCCCAGCATCTCCAGCAACTCCCTCCGGCGCGCCTCCCGCTGGCTCGACCATTCCTCCGCGCTGCCGAGCCTGGTCAGGCAACCGTCCGCGAGCTTACGGGTTTCGGCCTGAAAATACGCGCGGGGAAAACCCTCATCGCTTTCACCGCTCACGCAGTGCTGAAGCCCGGCCAGCGTCAGCCCCATGGTTAAACCCAGCAGCCATCCCGCCCGACCTGAACCTGTCATCCCAAGTGTTAACATGTCCCCTATCCTTCCATCGATTCGTGACCCACCCGTTCCGAACCCCGGCTCCAGACTCGCGGAACCGTCCGTTCCCTCGAGACACACCCGAACTCCCTGCGCGCCGCTCCTACTGCCCCGTTAACCGGTGGATCTTTCCGCTCCGCCCGGTCGGCGTGTTCCCCCCGTTGGTCAGCACGTAAATCTCGCCGTCGGCATCCTCCCCAAAGGCGAGCAAATACGCTCCTATGTGACCTTCCGGATGAGTCGTCAGCGGCAGCGGTTCAACCCGCCACGGCCCCTCCGTCTCCGGCCGGGTCGCCACGAGGATCACCCCTTGCGCCAACCCCCAACTCCGGGACCAATCCCCAAACACATACTTCCCCACCAGCGACGGGATCGCTTTTCCCCGATAGACATAGCCGCCGGCCACACTGATGCCGAGCGCCGCGGGATCGTTCCGAAATCCATTGAGGTTCTTGTACTCGATCACCGGATCCAACAGCGGTTCACCCCGCGCCCCCACTTTCGGCGCGTCCCCCGGCGGCTGAGTCGGCGCCTGCGGATCGAATCCGTGCGATCCTTCCCGCAGATTCCATCCGTAATTGCCTCCTTTCACCACCAGGTCGACCTCCTCAAACAGGTTTTGACCCACATCCGCCACCAGCAGTTCCCCCCGGCCCCGGCGGTCAAAGGAAAACCGCCACGGATTCCTCAGCCCATACGCATAAATCTCCGGACGCGCCACGGTCGGATCCGGGAACGGATTGTCCGACGGTATCCCGTAGGGAGCGCCGCCATCGACGTCGATCCGCAGGATTTTCCCGAGCACAGTCATCAAATCCTGGCCATTCCCCTGCCGCCCGCGGCGTCCCAGGTCGTTGGCGTTCCCGCCGTCGCCCACCCCCAGATAGAGATAGCGGTCCGGCCCAAACTCCAGACAGCCCCCATTGTGATTGAAATAGGGTTGGTCAATCTCCATCAACACCCGTTCCGAAGCCGGATCCGCCAGGAGCGGTTCCCGGCCCAACAACCTGAACTCCGAAACGTGACTGGTGTGGTCCCAGTCGCTCGGAGCCACGCTCCGCCGCGGCGCGCTGTAATACACGTAGAACCTGCCATTCTCCCTGAACTCGGGATGCAGCGCCAAACCCAGCAGCCCGCGCTCGTCAAACCCCTGGTTCAACGTCACCATCCGCGGCCGCAGATCCAGAAACAACCCACCCTCACGCCGACCCTCCCGATCCACCACCTGCACCACCCCAATCTGGTCGCCCGCCAGGAACCGGCCCGATCCGTCCGGAACCGGCACCAGCAGCACCGGCGACACGTAGCCCTCCGAAAACAACTTCAAGCTGGCGGCCGACGATTGCCCAAGTGCCCGATGACCGGCCATGGCCAGAACCACCGTCAAGAGCCAAGTCCATTTCCTCAGAATTGCCTGGTAATTCACGCTCGGGATCCTATCGACTGACCCGCTTCATGGCAAAACCTGAAATGGACCACCCAGTTCCATGCTGGTATTTGGCCCGGATTTACCGGCACACTCCCGCCACAGACCATGCGGCTCAAACTCAGAGACAACCCACGCGAATGGCAGAAGTTCGCCGCCGTCGGTGCTTTGTTTTTTGCCATCGTCTCCGGGTTGCTCTGGCGCAAGTCATGGATCCCGGACTCCGCCCTGCGCGGCATCCTGGTGACGCTCGCTCTGCTGCTGGCGCTGGCACTCGTCTGCCCGGCCTGGTATCGGCCGCCTTACCTCGCCGCCATGCGGTTCAGTCATGCGGCGGGGCAGGTGGTCGGACGCGTGCTGCTGGTCCTCTGCTTCGTGCTCCTGGTGACGCCTCTGGCCCTCCTGCTGCGCCTCCTCGGCCACGACCTGCTCCGCCTGCGCCGATCCCGGGACGCCCGGACCTACTGGCGACCCGCCCGTCGCCCCGGCCACCACGATCGTTCCTTCTAGGTGTCTCCTCGTTGGCTGGTGTTTCGTTGCGCGCAAAATGGCCTGGGGCAAGGGGGCGCGATGGAGGCGGTGGGTGTTCCTGGGCGCGGTGATCGAGGGTGGCTTTGGGCTTTCCAGGCGCATCATGGCACGGCACAGTTCCGCGCATATGAACCGCCCGGCGACAACCCGATTCGTTGCTCATGCACTCACCAAACCCGCGCGTTCAATCGCCTTGCCCCTGCTGCTGCTTCAGACCATGGGCTCGATGACGGCTCCCGGAACCGCCATGGCGGGAGAGATGCCGGCTTTAATCAAATTGCGCGGCGTTCCCTTCACACAGGTTGTCATCCAGGATGCCTTTTGGTCGCCACGCCGCGAAACCAACCGCGTCAGTTCCATCCCCGTCAATCTCGCCATGCTCGAACAATCCGGGAACATCCGGAACTTCGAACTGGCCGCCGCCGGGGCGCGCGCGGGTTATTCCGGACCGGTGTTCATGGACTCGGACCTGTATAAGGGCCTGGAGGCAGCCTCGTATTCGCTGGCAACCGATCCCGACCCGGAACTGGAACGGCGCCTGGACGGAATCATCGGCAAGATCGCGGCCGCCCAACAACCGGATGGCTACCTCAACACTCATTTCCAGGTCAACGCCCCGGACAAACGTTGGACGAACCTGCGTGACTGGCACGAACTCTATTGCGCCGGACATCTGTTCGAAGCGGCAGTAGCTCACTATCAGGCGACCGGGAAACGAAGCCTGCTCGACGTGGCCGTTCGCTTCGCCGATTACATCGATTCGGTTTTCGGCAAAACCCCGGGCAAACGATTGGGCTATCCGGGACATCCCGAAATCGAGCTGGCCCTGGTCAAACTCGGGCGGATCACCGGAAACCACCGCTATTTCGAGCTCGCCCGGTTTTTCGTCGAGGAACGCGGGCGGCAATTCTTCGCCGACGAACACGACACCCCGAAGGATCGTTACGACGGATCCTATTGGCAGGATGACGTTCCCATAATCGATCACCAGAACATCAAAGGCCACGCCGTGCGCGCCTGCTATCTGCTGGCCGGGGCGACGGACATCGCGGCGGAGACGGCCGATCCGGCGATGCTGCGGATGATCCATCGGGTCTGGCGCAACACCCACGAGCGAAACGTGTATATCACCGGCGGGATCGGTCCCTCGGCTCACAACGAGGGATTCACGGTCGATTACGATCTGCCCAATCGAACCGCCTACCAGGAGACCTGCGCCACGATCGCGCTCGCTCTCTGGAATCATCGTCTCAATCTGCTCTACGGCGACGCGCGGTATGCCGATGTCGTGGAGCGCGCGCTCTACAACGGTGTGCTGGCCGGCGTGGCCCAGGACGGCACGCGGTTCTTCTATGTCAACCCGCTCGCCAGCGAGGGCGATCATCATCGTTCCCCCTGGTTTGGATGCGCCTGTTGTCCGCCCAACGTCGCCCGCACCCTGGCGTCGCTCGGCGGTTATTCGTATGCCATCTCGGACCAGGCGCTGTGGGTGAACCTGTTCATTCAGGGCGAGGTCAAGACCCGGTTGGCCGGCCAACCGGTGCGACTCGAGATCATCACCCGCTATCCCTGGGAAGGTCAGGTTCGAGCCACAGTACGCCTGGAATCGCCAACCACGTTCGAGCTCCGCATCCGCCGCCCCGGCTGGTGCCGCTCCAGCAGCATTCGAATCAATGGGGTGACGCTGGACCAGGCCACCGTCGAGAAGGGCTATTACGTGGTGCGCCGGGCATGGCGTGACGGCGACGAACTGGAGCTCGATTTGTCCATGCCGGCCGAACGGATGGCGGCTCATCCCAAGGTTAAGGCGGATGTGAACAAGGTGGCCCTTCAGCGCGGGCCGCTCGTCTATTGTCTCGAGGCAGTCGATCACGATCAGCCGCTGGACGAGTTGTTTCTGCCAGCCGACGGGCCGCTGACCGTCCAGAACCACGATGCCTTCGGGGGCATCAAAGTCATCCACGGCACCGCGCTCAGTCTCGAGCCGGCCGACTGGCATCGCCGGCTTTATCAACCCCTGCCCGAGCCTCGCCGGGTCCCGATCACGGCCGTCCCTTATTACCTCTGGGATAACCGCGAAGCGGGTCCAATGCGGGTGTGGCTGCCGCTGGCACCCGACCAACCCGTGGCGGGCGGGACCGAACAGCAAGCCAAGGTCTCGGTTTCGTTTCGAAACGCCAACGCCCAACCCCACGGGATCAACGACGGGATCGAACCTCAGCGTTCCGGCGAACAACCCGACGCGCTTTGTCATTGGTGGCCGCACCAGGGAACGGAGGAATGGGTTCAATACACCTGGAAATCGCCGGTGACCGTGCGCGGCAGCAAGGTGTATTGGTTTGACGACACGGGCCGGGGCGCCTGCCGGCTGCCGGAGGGATGGCGGATCGAATACCTGGCGGCGAACGGCTGGCAGCAGGCGGGCAACCCAAGCGCCTATGCGATCGCCCCCGACCGGTGGTGCGAAGTTGAGTTCGACCCGGTCACCACCACCGCCCTGCGCCTGGTGGTGAAACTGCAGGCGGATTGGGCGGCCGGCATTCATGAATGGAAAATCACCGAGACGGATGACGCCTGGTGATGCCTGCAAGGCATCCCCTCCCCCTCCGCCGCAGCGGCTCACACTTGAATCGCAGAGCATGCTTGCCTGGCCGACGCCGCGGTGTTAACGGAATCCGCAGATGACGAACTCCTCCACCCCGCTGGCCCTGTTGGGAGGCAAGCGCGCCTGTGAACAGTCGTGGCCGGCCTGGCCTGTCTTTGATAACACCGAGCGCACGATGCTCTCGGACGTCCTCGAGTCCGGCCAATGGTGGTTCGGCGCCAGGGTGCGCGCCTTTGAAACCGAATACGCCGCCTTCCAAGGGGCGCGCCACGCCGTCACTTGCACCAACGGCACTACCGCCATCGAGATGGGACTGCGGGCGCTGGGCGTGGTCGAGGGCGACGAGGTGATCGTGCCGCCTTACAGCTTCATTGCCACCGCCAGTGCGGTCGTCACCGTCGGCGCCATACCGGTGTTTGCCGATATCCAGCCCGATACGCTTTGCCTGGATCCGGACCAGGTCGAAGCCCGCATTACCCCGCGAACCAAAGCCGTCATCCCGGTCCACGTGGCCGGGTGTATCGCGGCGATGGACCGGATCACCCCCCTCGCGCGACGTCACGGTTTGCGCGTGCTCGAAGACGCCGCCCACGCCTGGGGCAGCCAATGGAAAGGCCGCGGAGCCGGCACACTCGGCGACTGCGGCACGTTCAGTTTCCAGGCCTCGAAGAATATCACCGCGGGTGAAGGCGGCATTCTGGTCACCGACGACGAAGAGCTGGCCGATCTCTGCCGGAGTTACACCCACTGCGGACGGCTCAAGGGGGCCGCCTGGTACGACCATGGTGTCCTCGGCAGCAACCTGCGCCTGACCGAATTTCAGGCGGCGATCCTGCTGGCGCAACTCACCCGGCTCGAAAGCCAGACGCTACGTCGGGCAGCCAACGCAGCCATCCTGGACCAGGCCCTGGCGGGACTGCCCGGCGTGCGATTGCTCGCCCCGACACCCGCCATGACGCGGCGGAGCTATCACATGTATGTGTTCCGCGTCGATGAACAGCTGCTGGGTTTACCCCGCCAACGTTTCATTGAAGCCTTGAACGCCGAGGGCTTGCCGGCCTCCGTGGGCTGGTACCGGCCGCTGTACGCCAATGTCGTCTTTCGTCAGGCGCACCAAGGCCCCGCTCACGGGATTCGCTCCCCCCTGGCAAACAAAGGCGTCGACTATCGATCCGTCTCCTGCCCGGTCTGTGAACAGGTCTGCCGCGACGCCGTCTGGATTCCGCAGCAGGTGCTGCTGGCTGAACCGGAAGCCATCCATCAGGCCGCCGAGGCAATCCGCAAGGTGATCCGTCACGCCGGCAAGCTGCGCACCGCTTGAGGAGATTTGGAGTCGTGCGAAATCAGGGGGACAGGTTCAGGGTCGCAACCCCCCACCGATTGGGGCAAAACCCTGGATGATCCCGTCTTCAATCCAGGTCTGTCTCAATTCAGGGGGAAAAGCCTGTGGCCGAGTCACGAGAAACGTCTAAAGCCCGGAGTGGTTGAAACACCCGCGCTACGGCTGCCAGACGCGGTAATAGGCCCCGGACGGGGGCGGATTGCCTTCAAACCACTCGAGCACGCCGTCCGCGGACAGGGTCTCTTCCCAGACCGTCTCCCACTCGGTCAGGTCGACCGAGCGCTGGATGGCGCAGGACCGGCCCGCGGTGCCGCGATAGCTCAAACGAAAACCGGTTCCCCAACTCACGATGGCCATGTGCCCGACCGCCGGAAGCGATCCGCCATATCGGAGGCTCGCAGTGGTGCTCACGGTCGAACCCACGCGGTTGGTCACGACCACGTCGTAGCTGCCCAACTGATCGATCCCGACTGGCCCGAGATTCAAAGTCGAACTGTGAGCGCCCGGCAGTGGCCGTCCGTCATGTCGCCATTGGTAGGCCAGAGGCGCTGTTCCTCCCGCGGTGACGGTGAAGCTCACCGGATCGCCTTCCTCCACCCACTGGCTCTGCGGCGGGATCAACACGGCCGGCCCCAACCAGACCTGGGTTCCCGCCAAGGCAAGATCGAAGCTCAGGTCTGAACTCTCGGGCGAAGACTGATGCACCTCGACGGCCAGGGTATTCACACCTTCACGGAGCAGGTTGGGTGGGACTGCAAAGACGTGGTAGGCGCTCTCTTCCAGGCCAGCGGCCGCCACCAAGGCCGGAGTCCGCCAGTCAACCGCGCCTTCGGGCAGGTTGCTGCGCGCAACCAACTCACCGTTGAGATAGACCAGCGCGCCGTCATCCCGGAGCAGGCGGATCTCGAGCGCCGAGACCGCGGCGGCGTCGATCACGGCAAAGCTGCGACGGAAATAGGTCGTGATGTATTTCTGGTTCGCGTTCGGGCCCCAGCCGAGCACGGTTTGTTCGTCGCCGTCGCCATAGCCCAGTTGGGCGGGGCCACTCGGCCAGGGGGCATCGTTATAGGCGGGCGCCACCCAGGCCGTTCCCAGATTGGATCCCGTGTCCTGATACTTCCAAATCGAACCTTCAGTCACCCATTCGACCTGCGCCTGATCCCCCTGAACGAACGCCACTTGGACCACCGCCGAGGTGCTGGTGACACCGAAGGTGTCCACAACCACAGCGCTCAACGCGTGGGTTCCCAAGGCCGCGCTGGACCAGGCATACGCAAACGGCGGCGCGTAAACCTCGGCAAGCAGCGTGTTCCCGGAAAAGAACCGCACCCGGTCAAGCGGAATCTCTCCGGCTTCGACCACGGCACGAAGCTCGAGCGTCGATCCCGCGAGGGCGACGGTGCCATCGAGGGGCAGCTCAAGCCGGACGCTGGGCGCTTGGGCAAGCACGGTGAGGCTCACGGAATCCGAAGTGGCGCTGCCCAACCGGTCATCGACCGCCACCGCGCGCAACTGGATTTGGCCGGGAGTCGGATCCGCCCAGACGTACGAATATGGAGCCGCGGACACTTCCGCCAGTTTGCGGTCGCCGGCGTGAAACTCGACCCGTTGGATCGTGCCGTCGCTGTCGCTCGCCGCGGCAGCCAGCAGCAGCGCACCCGGTTTCTGAAACACCGTGTCCGGAGCGGGCGACGTCATTCGAACCAATGGCAGTAGGTTCGGGTGATTGGCGGCGCCCGGGGTCGGGGTTGAGGCGAACCAGTTGGTGGGTTCGTTGCCATAGCCGTCAAGCCGCAGTCGCTGGAGGGAGGCACCCTGGCCATCGGCCGTGGCCGGCCACGGTTCGCGATCCAGGTAGTGCACCTTTTCAACCATCACGTAGGGCACGCCATTCGTTCCCCAGTCGTCCGGCTGCTCGAGTTCGATCGTGTCGTCGGCATTGTTCAATCGCCCGTTCCAAGGGCCGTAGATGGGCACTTCGGCACCCAGTCCGTAGCGGGCACGGAAATCCGCGAGCGCGACCGGATTGGACGCCGGGTCAAAGCCGACGACCAGCAGGCGTCCCCCCGCCGGCAGCGCCACTCCCATCGGGAAATCGAAGCGCACCGCGTTGTTCAATCGCCAGGTGTTGGTGATCTCGACCGGATGATGCAAGGGGACACTCGTGGCCGAGACATTGGCTAACTCGAGGTAACTGGCCGGCACCTCGGGCATCCCCACCGGCGGATGATACATGATCTCCGAAAGGACAACCGGCCCCACGTGGGGACCGGCATTCGGCGCGGCGAACGTCAGCCACCGTTGCGGCGGATAATCGACTTCGCCGACACTGTTGACGTGACGCCCCAGGCTCACGCCGTTGGCGGTGGCGCCGAATTCAACCCCGTCCAGGTATCCGGTCAATTCACCCGCGGCATCGGCGCTGAACAACCACAACGCGTCTCCCTCCGAGTCGAGGGCGAAGCTCGAGCCCTGGCCGGGGGTGGGGTTGAACTGCAATTCGGTGATGGCGAGGTGTGCGCCCGGCGCAAGTTGGGTTGGCTGCGGCAGTCGGTATTTGCGTGGCACGGCGAAATCATCGGTCAGGTACCAACCGCTGACATCCACGGTGGCCGTTGTGGAGTTGCGCAGTTCGATCGCGTCTGACAACGGCGGATCGGTGTGCGCCAGGAATTCCTCGATCACCACCGGCGAGCCGGCGGGCAGGAACGAATCCTCTAGCCCGGGAGCGCCTCCTCGGGTGGCGGTGGGCCGCCAACTCGCCGGCTCACCCCAGGCAGACCATGGCAGGGCCTCGTCGACAATGCCGAGCGAGAACCCGTGGCCGTCGGTGATCGGATGCCAGTCATCATCATAGACAAAATCAAGGATCGTTTCTCCAAACGCGTCTGCCAGGCGGAGCCGTTCCCCCGCATTGTCCAACGCTCCGGAATACTGGCCGGCCACCGGCAACCCGGCGCCGTAACGCGAGGCGAACGCCGCGAGGTCACGCACCACCAGGAGCCGGGCCCCGGGCGCCAGTCGCGTGATGGCACCGGCACCGAAATCGAAGGCAATTCCGTCGGTGAACCGCACGCCGGCCAAATCGAGCTCTTCATCGCCGATGTTCCGCAGTTCGACGAACTCGTAGCCGGCGGCATCGACCTCGGGGTGCGCCGGCAGCGGATCTGGATGGTAGAAGATCTCGGTAATCCGGAGCTGGCTCTGGGCCGCGCTCGGGTTGCCGGCAAACGCCTGGCTGTAAACCACGCGGTCGCCCTGATCCAGGAGCGTTACGTCATTTCCCCAGGCCGACAAGTCCCCCTCGTAGGGCCCAACCACCAGCCGCCGTTCCCCGCCCCGGGGGCTGACGCTCCGTCCGCGGAACGCGCGCACGTCCGGCGAGACGTATAACGCGGACTGCGCCGGCACCACGGTGCCGGGCCGAAAGACAAACCGCACCGCCCCGTCCAACCTCCAGCCCGAAAGGTCCACCGCGAAGGAGTTCGCGTTGGTGACGGAGAGCCATTCTTCGAGCGGGTTGCCACTCGCGGACCGAAACTCGAGGGCACCCAACCGGACGACGGCGTCGGCGGGTTGCGCCAGGGGGATTTCGCCGCCACGATTGACCGACAAGGTTTCGAAGAGGAAACGCCGTCGGCCGGGCAGGAACTCGCCCCAGATGCGGTTGACGGCCTGGGTGATGGTCTCCCGGTTTCCCCAGGTCCCCCACCGCGCGAGGTCGAGGGTGGCGTCCGGCGCGAGCTGATCCCGCAATCGCAGGGTTTTCTGGCGGTAAAAATCCTGGTCGGCGGTCACGTCCGGGGCCTGCAAGAGACTGTCCATCAGCGTGCGCAACCGGCGGAGGAACATCTGCCGGGTGGCGGGCGTGTCGTAGATGGGTGTGAAGACGCGGTTGCCGTACCCGATGTTGATGGGTGTGTTGGTGTAGATCGTCTCGTCGTAGTAGCTGTAACAGGGCGTGCCGCAGGTCCAGACCCGGCCGAAACTCAGGTCGACATCCCAGGGCATGGCCCGCCATTCGCCGGTTCCCTCGCTGTCCCGGTAGAGATAGTAGTTCTTGTGGCAGCAATCGGTGTCGGCCGTGATGATCTTGGCCGCCAGAAAATTGACCGTCGCCGGAACATCCAGATGATCGAACAGATACGCCTGGCGGGCGGGCGGGTTCGCTTGTGACAATCCGTCGATCAGGCCCTGCAAATCGGCCGTTCCCTCGTACTTGCGGGTCTTCTTCTCCGCCCCGGCGACGCTTTCGGCCGAGTTATACATTTTGTAGAGCGCCCCTTCGGAATCCAGCCCCAGGCGCTGCAGGAAATTATCGTCGCCGTTCTCGACCAGGTTGGCGACGCTGAAGAACGCGCCGTTTTGTTGCACCCGGACCGCCAGGGCGAAATGGGAGGCCGCGCCGGCGTCCCGGTAGGTTTCATGGGCGATCACGTTCCGCAGGTGAGACTTGTCGGCCCAGGTGGTCAGCAGATTCAAATCGTCCACGCGCGGCGCATCGGGAGACCAGCGGAAGTTGTACCCGGGATGGAAATCGAGGTCGTAGCTTTTCTTGGGGAAACTGCGGGTCGATTGCCCATGAATGTCGGCCCGGATGTTGTCGTAAAACTCACCCTCGAAGAACAAGGAGCCGCGCGCGCCGGTGTCCGTATCCGCCGCGGCCGGGTTTTGCACGAACCAATGCAGCACCGGCAACCGCGAATCGGCCAGCGCCGGATCCCGCACCACGGTTCCATAATACTCGGGACCCCGCAGCGGATCGGTGAAGGCGGGTGACCGGCTCCGCCGGGCCGCATCGTCGAGCGCCTCAACGCAGTAGCGCACCATCTGGCCGGCAGCGAACAGGCCCGCCGGTATCCGCGCGCCGTACACGCCGTCCCCCGCCGCGCCGTCCTGATGAGCGCCGTCATCCCACATCGGCACGGATGTTTCCGCGCCATACATGACCCGGTAACGCAGCGTCACCGCGTTCACCGCCCCCAAGGACCGCGTCGCCTGCGCCCGCACCCAGAGATCCTGGGTCGCGCTCGGTTCGTTGGGGACATGTTCAACCTGGCTGATCAAGGGTCCCAGGGTGGTCGTCCCGGAATTGTTGGGTGCACCCGGAGTCGGCTGCGTGAAGTAAACGCGCTCGGCGGTCGCCAGTTCATAAGCCGTGCCCAAAAGCTGCGGGTGCAGCAGAAAATCCTCGTCGTCGGCCCGCACATTAAGCCCCTGGAAAGCGATGACATTAGTGCCGGCCACCAGCAGTTCCCGGTACCGATTCAGGGAGAATGTCTCAACCGCGGTCGCCTCGGCGGCGGTGCGTGAGACAAACGCCGTCGAATTCCAGGTCGCTCCCGCCGAGGGCGACTGACTGATCCGCACCGCAAAGGTGGAACCATCGCAGCCATCGCCCAGGGTGCCGTCCGATCCCAGGGGATCCAGGGCGAAATCGAGGTAATCGCCCTCTTCGAGTCCGTTCAGGACGAGGTTGGTGCTCAAGCCGGAGACATCGTTATACGTGAGCGTCCAATGAAACCGTTCCACCCCGTTCTGCAGCACCCGCAAGGTGGTCCCACTGCCGCAAGCCGGGTTTTCCTTCGCGAAAGTCAACTGACAGGCAACCGAACCCGAGCCTTCACTCACCCACCGCCGGATCGCCCAGTGAACGCCGCCGCTGTTATCGCCATTCGGATGCCAGCCTCCCGGGGTGATGGCGTCCCACGGCGGGTTGCCTGGTCCGAGCACCCAGGCCCCGCCATTCCAGGCCCACAGGGGATCCTGATGATTGAAATCGGCGTAGGGATCGTAGCTGCCGTCCGCGTCCGCGGCGCGGTTATAGTAACCGTAATACCAGTTGTTCAACGCCTGCTGGCCGGTTGGCGACCAGTCGGCCGCGCTGTCGGCCAGCAGGCCGCCTTCCGCGGCCACCGGGGCGTTGCGCGAGGCCACCCGCACCCCATTGAGAAACGCCACGAATCCGTCGTCATACCGCATCTGGAGGGACAGGGCATCCAGGGCGGTCGCATCGTCCAGGAAGAAGGGAAGCCGGAGATAGGCCGAGGCGTTAACGCCGCGCATCCAGGAACCGACGTCACTCCCCAGCCACGGCGTCAGTTGACCGGTCAAATCAAAGCCCACTCCGTTGAACACTTCCGGCCATGGCGCGTCGTCAAAGCCCGGGTCGATCCACGACGCCCCCAGATGATCGCTGCCAGGAACCAGCAACCGGCCTGGCGCCCCCGGTTCAACCAGGGCCACACTCCGCGCCAGCAGGGGCAGGCCGTAGCTCACGTCCTCGAGTTGGGGCGGGTAAGCGGGCGCAAACAGCGTGGCCGCGGTGCCATCCGGCCGATAAAGCCCCAGATACTCGCCTGAACTGCCCAGCCGAAAGTTGGTGTGCAGCGGACTCCCAGGTTGAGCCCGATCCTTGCCCGAAGCGAACACCACCAGGTACTGTCCGCCCTCCAGGATCACTGCCGGGAACCGCCACTGCGCCGGGTCCGACGCTTTGTCGGTCAGCGTCCAGGCCTCGAGATTGACGGCCTGCGAACCGGCGTTATGGAGTTCAATCCAGTCTTCGGCATCGCCGTCGTCATCCTTCAACGTGAGTCGGTTAGCCGCCTGGAACTCCGAGATGATTACCTCGGCCGAAGCGGACAGCAGCAAACCTCCGAGTCCAAGCCCAAGCAGCCAACCCTTCGCGACACTTCGTAACGTCATGTTCAACGCCAGTGCTATACCCTCTTAACCCGGCGTTTCCCAGTTGATTCGTGATGGCGGGAAGCGGGGCAGCCGCACAGTGAAGGTGGTATCCGCTCCCGGCTTGCTGGCGACGGACACCGTGCCGCTGTGGGCCTGAACGATGGCCCGGCAGATGGACAGGCCCAGACCGTGACGTCCCTCCGCGCTGCCACGCGCCTTGTCGGCGCGGTAGAACCGCTCGAAAACGTGCGGCAGGTCTTCGTCGGAAATCCCCGGGCCGGTATTGGTCACAGTCAGGACGACGGCATCGGCATCGACCCGCGTGGTCACCCGGATCCGGCCGTGGTCATGGTTGTATTGGACGGCGTTGGTCAGGAGGTTGACGACCACCTGGCTGAGGCGGTCCGGGTCGCCGACCACTTCGGCCGGCGCCAGGTCGCAGTCAAGGCGAAGGTGACGCAACCGGGCCATCGGCTCGACCAGTTCGACACACACCCGGACCCGCTCGGCGAGATCGAACGCGCCGGATTCCATCTGCTGCTGGCCGGCATCGAACCGCGCGAGCTCGAGCAGCGACTGGGTGAGCTTCCGCATGCGCTGGGCAGTCTCGAGACAGGCCTGCACCGTCTCCCGGTACTCGGCGGCGGTGCGCTCGCGGGCGAGGGTGGTCTGGGCCTCGGAAATCATGACCGTCAGGGGCGTGCGCAGCTCGTGGGAGGCATCGGCCGTGAACTGGCGTTGCTGGGCAAAAGCCGTCTCGAGCCGGGCGACGGTGGAATTCAACACGCTCGCCAGGCGGCCAAGCTCGCTGTCGGTGTCGGCCACGTCGATGCGTTCGGCGAGGTTGCCGGCGGAGATGCGGCTGGCGGTAGTACTGATGACCTCGACCGGCTGCAGGGCGCCGGTGGCGAGCCGCCATCCGCCGCCGAGCCCGATCGCGAGCACGGCACCACCCGCGGCCACCAACCACCAGCCAAAGCGCCCCAGCGCCTTCAGGTCCGAGGCTATCGGGCGTCCGACGAGCACGCAGAAGCCGAACTCGGTGAGCTGAAACGCCTCACGATCGAGCTGGTTCATGCGCCGGTGGATGCGGGTCCCGGCGTTGACGCGGCTGGGAGACACGATCTCGGGCGGAGCATTGGCC
>JAHDYP010000070.1 GCA_023383055.1 Verrucomicrobiota bacterium
GGCGCTCCAGCGCCACCGGTCTGCGTTGGGCAAGCCAGCAATCCGGCGGATTTGAGGTTCGGCTCGCGCCGGGCTCTGCCCCGCCCGATTGAGTCCGAATAGGTGTTCAGCCGGACTCCACGTCCGAGCTGCAATTCAGAAATAAAGACGGAGTTCCCGCTCGGCGGACGTTAGAGGAGAAAGAAAAATCTCCTTTCGGACGCTTTTTGCCTATTGACCGCGCGGGCTTGATAGGGGTTCGGCGTCATGGCCTCAAAAAGCCTCCGCGCCGTAATTCTCCCGGTTGGCAGAGTAGTGCAGCCACCCGCGGACGCCCTGACGCTGGTCGCTGGTCGTGGAGGTCCGGCAGAGGTCGCCAACAAACAGGGCGACACGAAACTCACGCTGCCCACCCTCGCGCTTGAACCCGTATGTGACATCTCTCGCGTGCAGACTGATGGCAGTGGGAGCGATGGCGCTTACGGCATTTGTGACACCGTCGGCTACATAGTTGCCTGTGAAACGCTGTCCGTCAGGACCAGTGATGACCAGTCGCACGGGGCGAGTCGGGACCGAAGTCTGGC
Organism: Verrucomicrobiota bacterium; assembly: GCA_023383055.1. Classification (GTDB taxonomy): domain Bacteria; phylum Verrucomicrobiota; class Verrucomicrobiia; order Limisphaerales; family JAHDYP01; genus JAHDYP01. The sequence continues at coordinate 564 of JAHDYP010000070.1, forward strand.
TCTGATGAGCGGGACTCGCGCAGCCAACGAGAACGAGAGCCAATGCTGTAATTACGAATAATGGTTTCATGTTTTGTTGTGGAGTTTCCATCCGCCGAACTGAGCCACCGAGACCTGATACCATCGGAGAGGTCAGCGTAGCCACACCCAAAACTGATACGCGGGTCTCGGTTGGCTCGAGTGCCTGGTTCGAACCGCTTGAGTTTTGACCACGGATCACACGGATGGGCACGGATAAAACCCGCCGCGAACGACCGCGAACATCTGTCTCCATCCGTGATATCCGTGAAATCCGTGGTGATTCCCGTCCGTGTCCGCGGATCGGGGGAGTGGTGGCCGATGGCTCCGTGACGTAGCCGCAACTCGCCTCTCGAAGCCGATCGAACCAACCTGACGCGTGGTCAGTCATGCGGATCGAACGATCAGCTCACCCACGGCCACCAGGCGCGAGGCGCCGACAGCCAATCCGGAGCTCGAGTTTCCCAGACCGTCCGCAAATGCAAGCGCGGGTGGCTGTTGGGTGAAGCGGATAGTTATGCCGGGATTTGTGCTTTCTCATAAAGAAACTCCGGCGCGAAATCCGCCCCGTTCGGCCACGTCAGCGTGTGCAACTCGGGATCAACCCGAAATCGGCGAAAATACTCCGGGGCCTTGAGAGGCTCGAAGACTTCGCCATACAACTGCGGCTCGAGATTCACCTCCCCCTCCGCACCATCCTGAAACCTCAGCCGGATCACGTAATCGCGCACGTGATGCGCCTCGATCAATCGTGGAATCATAAGCAGTTTATTCGAGCGGTGAGATCCGCCGAAGCGGTCGACGCTCCCTGGCCAAGACCCAGTCCTCGCGGAGCTCGTCCTGATGCAATTCATACCACTCCAGGACGTGCTTCAGCGCCCGACGGGGAAAATGCCCCTGGATCGCTCCGCTTTCGATATCAACCGTGATTTCGAACTCCCCATACTTCGCGTGGAAGTGAGGCGGAACGTGATCGTCGTAATACATCGCAATCACGATTCCCAGAAACCTCGAAATCTCCGGCATGCCCGAAGGCTAACGCACCGCTCGCGCGGGATCAACGGCATAACGATGAGCCATGGAGACCTGCTGGAATGTTGGATATCAGCGCAGCCATATCAAGACCGGATCTGCGGGTCTCCATTGGCTCCAGTGTCTGGTTCGCCAGGTCGTCCTGCAACATCTGGCCCGCAAAGAATCCTACGCGCTGCGTCCAACTCGGTGTATGGGACTTCAACGCGATAACCGAACTCTGCTCCCGCGAATCCGACATGTGGTGACGTGAGCAGGTCCTGAGGATGGAGCCCGGCGCTCCGCAGCAAACCGATAACGACGTCTGCCTCGCTCTGCGTCCGGCTCGTGAAGACGGTCTGAAAGGCGGCGATGCTCATGTTCCTCATTTCTGAGCTTCAGCAAGTGATTTCAGGATCGAAATGTACTTATGGAGATCATCTCCGACTGGAAGCGTCAGCGTTGGATTGGAAATAGTAGTCTTGATTTTTGGAGATGCTAACTCCAACTCTCCGATCGTGACTAGAACCTGCTTGTCGATGTTACGCTTTGTGAAGCCTGCTAGTCTCTCCGATGCTTCTTTAGTCAATACCAGCACAAAGCTGAACGGTTCGCTCTGACTAACTGTAAGCGAAGCCTCTATCACATCATTTGGGAGGATTGCGAACTGTGGCAATGGATTCTGATCAGAGGCGGTCGCGAAACCTGCGGCGGTTAGGGCAAGCGCGATGAGGGCTAGTATTGTGGTTCTCATGTTGTTCCTTTTGGCGAACGATGAAGCTCAGACACCCCGCTGGGGACGTCCGAACTCAATGGTCTTGTCAAATCCGCTGCGCGTCATCGGGGTTGTCTGTAGCGCCTGGTTCGGCCTGCCTTTCTCTCCTGCAGTGTCTCTGAATGCACAAACTTGAGTTTCGCTACGCTCTCAGAATCATCTCCATAGCCTTACCTTTTGCCAATTCGTCGATCAACTTATCCAGATATCGTATCTCGCGCATCGTTGGCTCTGTAATCTCCTCGATTCTCACACCGCAGATCACGCCCTTGATCGAGGTTCGTGATGGATTCATCCTCGGGGCTTCATTGAAGAAGCTCTCGAAGTCCATGTTGGCCTTCAACAGTTTCTCAAGAGCCCGCATGTCGTAGCCTGTCAGCCAGCGGATGATCGCATCAACCTCAGCCTTCGTGCGTCCCTTCCTTTCCGCTTTTGCGATATAGAGCGGATAGACGCTCGCGAAGCTCGTCGTGTAGATTCGAGGCTTTTTCTGCATTGCATTGAATGGCCGAACGTTTGAGGTGACTCACGCGCGGTAGCGCGTTGAGTCCACCGTCTTGTTCGCCTTTGTTTGTTGGCCGTCCTTCGGTTTCATGTCCGGGTTAGCACGATGTGGGTGGCTCGCTCCGACGCGACATGCTGGGTGCATGTGTATCCCAAGTTTGTGATGTTGATGCCTTCGAATAGCCGTTCACCCGCGCCAAGAAGGACAGGTGATATGGCGATATGCAGTTCATCGATCAACCGCTCCCGGAGATATTGCCTGATGGTCGCCGCTCCTCCGCCGATTCGGACATCGTTTCCGTTGGCGGCCTCGCGCGCGCGCTCCAGCGCGACGCGAATTCCCTCAGTCACGAAATGAAAGGTCGTGCCTCCCTTCATGACGAGTGGCGCACGAGGATGATGAGTGAGCACGAAGACCTGCGTATGGTAAACGGGGTTCTCACCCCACCATCCACGCCAACTCTCATTAGGCCAAGCACCACGCACTGGCCCGAACATATTTCGGCCCATAATCCACGCACCAACATTGCTAAAGCCGCGCGCGGCAAAGTCGTCGTCGATCCCCGTCTCGCCTTCGTCTTTGCCGAAGAGCTTCGACTGTAAAGTGCGGGTCGGGAAAAGCCATCCATGAAGGGCAGGTCCGCCGACTCCAAGCGGGTTCTCCAAGCTCTGGTCCGGGCCTGCGCCAAAGCCGTCAATTGAAATGGTGAAGCCTTCTACACGGAGCTTTGTCATTTGGCAGATTTCTTTGGGTGGGATTGGTTGGCTATTCGTTTGGCGAACGAAAAAGTGCACCCACGCCGGGCCAAGGGCAACCGCATTTACGACGGCGCTCAACCGGCGTTGGGTGACACGATTTGTTGGGCCAGGCAATCATTGTGACTCCAACCCTTCCATCATAGTCCCGTAAGCCTCCAAAATCGGATTTCCAATCAACGCTCTGATCGAACCGGTTTCGTCCTTGAACGGGGCGCCGTTGGGTGTGATACGAAAGAGCGAACCGCATATTCGAATATCACCAACCGCCTCAGTCCCCTGGAAAAAGGTTGCCTTCATGTCGTAAGCGGCCGCGTAATCCCGACCAAAGGGAAGTCTCGCCGGACTCGCTGACGAAACAGTGCCAATAACCGTACGCACGTCATGATCTGCCAACGTCACGCTGATTGCGCTGTGGCTGAGTGTGCAGACGATACGATCACAAGCCGCAATGCGGCTCGCGAATCTACCCAAACGCCAATCATCGTACAGCCGCAGTCCAGGCAGCAGCAGCCCTGGCTTCGCAAGCAAGAGTACAACCACACCGAAGAGAAGAATCAGCCACACCCTAATCTTGGCACTCACGGTACGAAGGCCGCCCAACAGGTATTCGGCGGCAGCGGTCGATATTGAACTAGACGGCTGCGGCCTATTACGGTAGAGAGCACGGCGTTCAGGATAAGGTTGAGCAGAGGAGGAATCAAGCATCGATAACGAAGGATGCGGTCGTGTGCCGCCAAATGGTGAGCCGCCGGAGGAGAGTCAATTTTGGGGGCGGTATTGGGAAGCGGTTCGGCGGCGCGGGGTTAAGCCCGGGAAGGAGAAATGGTATGAACTTCATTGCGTGCGATTCATCCGTTGGTTGAAGCCGCGGCGGTTGCGGGAGGCGTTGGGGAAAGATGCGACCGAATGGCTCAGGCTGATGGCGGGACAGGCTGACACGGAGGTGTGGAAGTTGCGGCAGGCGGACAAGGCGCTGCGGGTTTTCATGCAGGAGCTGTTGGGGATGAGTTGGGCGGTGCCGGCGCGTTTCTGGGCTGAGTCGCGTTACCCGGATGCGGCTATGCCTGGACCGCAAAGGCGGCTTGCCCCGATTTGCCAATCGCCGCAGAGTCTCCGCGGCATGCCGCGTGAATCCAAATCCCAGAGGCGCGAGCGTCTCGCGCTTGTGATCCAGGCGCTGAAACGAACGTATCCGGACGCTCATTGCGAACTGAATTTCACGAACCCGCTCGAACTGCTCATCGCCACGATCCTTTCGGCCCAATGCACGGACAAGCTCGTCAATCGCGTCACCGCCTCGCTCTTCCAGCGATACCGTTCCGCCGCCGATTACGCGTCCGCGCCCATCCCCGACCTCGAGAACGCCATCCGTCAGCTCGGTTTCTTCCGGAATAAAGCCCGGAGCATCCAGGGCTGCTGCGGCACCCTGGTCGAACGACATCGAGGCCAGGTGCCCAACACGATGGATGCCCTGGTCCAACTCGATGGCGTGGGGCGCAAGACCGCCAATGTTGTCCTGGGCAACGCCTTTAATCTCAGCGAAGGCATCGTCGTCGACACCCATGTCAGCCGCCTGGCGAACCGGTTGGGACTGACCCGCCAGACCGATGCCGTGAAAATCGAGCGGGATCTGCTCGCGCTCGTCCCCAAGGCCGACTGGACGCTCTTCAGCCATTTGCTCATCTGGCATGGACGCCGGCGCTGCGCCGCCCGCGGTCCCGATTGTCCGGATTGCGAACTCCGTGGGCTCTGCCCCTCGGCCGACCGAACCGGCGTCAAAAGGCGGATTGCTTCGGGGCGCCCCGCCGCTCACCGCCCGCCGTAACCCGTGCCCGGATCGAACCCGCCATTTAATCCAGCCTATCCCTGTGGCTCACGATTCCCAAACCTGGCTCCTGCTCAACTCCGGCCCCAAAGCCGCCGCTTACAACATGGCCTTTGACGAGGCCTTACTCGGGTTTGCCCGCGCGCTGGGACGACCCGTCCTGCGGTTCTACGGTTGGACCGAGCCCGCGGCTTCGTTCGGTTACTCCCAGAAATACGCGGTCATTGCCTCCCTCACCCTGCTTCGTCCGCTCGTTCGCCGTCCCACCGGCGGCGGGCTTGTTCCCCATAATGCCGACTGGACTTACAGCCTCACCTTCCCGCCTGATCACGACTGGTGCCAACTCCGCGCGACGGAAAGTTATGCCCGCGTCCATCGCTGGCTCCAGCGCGCCTTCGTCCGGCTCAACCTCGAAACCGAGCTCGCCCCGGTCGCATGCCATGAAGCCCCCGGACAATGCTTTGTCGGGGCCGAGCAATCGGATCTCCTCTGGCAGGGCCGCAAAATCGCCGGCGCCGCCCAACGCCGCAATCGACTCGGCCTATTAATCCAGGGTTCGGTGCAACCGCCTCCGGTGCGCCTGGCCAAGGCCGACTGGCAATGCGCCATGTGCGACTCCGCCGTCGAACAGTGGCGGATCCGGTGGCAACCCTTCGAACCCCGAACCGACTTCACCGACCGGATCGAGGAATTGCTCCAGTCCAAATACAGCCGGCCGGATTATCACCAGCAGAGGTAACCCGCCCGAGGGAAACGGGTGGAAACCGGGTAGCGTCCCTATCCACCCGCGCTCACCAACTGGACCCCGGCGGACGTCCCCAAACGGGTGGCCCCGGCCTCGATCAACGCCCATGCCAAGCGGGCATCGCGAATTCCGCCGGCCGCTTTTACCTCGCAGCCATCGCCCACCGTCTCCACCAAGAGCCGAACATCCTCCACGGTGGCCCCGCCGGTACCAAACCCGGTGGAAGTCTTGACCATCGCAACTCCCGCTTCAACGGCCAGACGACACGCCCGGATCTTTTCCTCCCGGGTCAGGAAGCAGGTTTCGAGGATCGCCTTCACCGGGCGCTCGTCCGCGGCCTCGATCACATCGCGCAACTCGCGCAGGACATACCGGTCATCCCCGTCCTTGAGCCGCCCCACGTTCAACACCACCTCGATCTCGTGCGCTCCGTCGTCCACCGCCACTTCAGTCTCGAGGCGTTTCACATCGGAAGCCGCGCCGCCCAAGGGGAATCCCGCCACCGTAACGACCTTGATCTCGCTCTCCTCAAGCGCGTGCCGGGCCTCGGCGACCCAGGAACCTTGCACACAGACCGCGCGGAAACCGTGTTCGCGCGCCTCGGCACACAACCGCCGGATGGCCTCCCGGTTTGCGTCGGCCCGCAACAGCGTCTGTTCGATATAGGATGCCAATCGCATGGAACCAAAAGGCCCGTCGACCTTCACGCTTCACGTTTCACGTTTCACGCCTCACACCTCACGCCTCACCCCCCGGCAGCAATTCCGCCACCATCGATTTTTCTTCCTTCAGTTCCTTGACGGAAGCGTCGATCCGGTTCCGGCTGAATTCATTGATTGGCAGCCCCGGCACCACGGTCAACCGTCCGCCGTCGCTCACCACCGGGAACGACGAAATCAACCCGGGCTCGACCTGATAACTGCCGTCCGAACAGAGACAGACGCTGTGCCAGTCTCCCGCCGGGGTCGGCTCGATGATGGAGCGGACCGAGTCCACGACGGCGTTGGCGGCGCTGGCGGCGCTCGAGGCGCCGCGGGCCTTGATGATGGCCGCCCCGCGCTGCTGGACGGTTGCGATGAATTCACCTTTCAACCAGCCATCGTCGTTGATGACTTCGGCTGCCGCCCGGCCGTTGATCCTGGCGTGATAGAAATCGGGATACTGGGTCGCGGAATGGTTGCCCCAGATGGTCACATTGGACACCGCGGTGGTTTCGACGCCGGCTTTGCGGGCCAACTGTGATTTGGCCCGGTTCTCATCCAGGCGGGTCATGGCGAAGAAGCGTTCGCGCGGCACACCCGGCGCGTTGTGCATGGCGATCAGGCAATTCGTGTTGCAGGGATTGCCCACCACCAGCACCCGCACGTCGCTCGCCGCGTTCTGCTCGATGGCCCGCCCCTGGCCGATGAAGATCTTGCCGTTGATCCCGAGCAAATCCTTGCGTTCCATCCCGGCCTTCCGCGGCACGCTTCCCACCAGCAACGCCCAGTTCACCCCCTTGAAGCCCTCCTCGAGGCTCGAGGTGGGGACCACGCCCTTCAGCAGCGGGAAGGCGCAGTCGTCGAGCTCCATCACCACGCCGCCCAAGGCCGGCAACGCCGGTTCGATTTCGATCAGGTGCAATATCACCGGCTGGTTCGGCCCGAACATTGCCCCGGAGGCGATCCGGAACAACAGTGCATAGCCGATCTGACCGGCCGCACCGGTCACCGCAACCCGAATTGGAGTCGTGTTCATAGTCATTTAAGAGCCCTAAGCCTAAAGTCGCCTCCGGCCCACTGGCAAGAGGGACTTTGGTTGCGGTGTTACGCCGGGAACAAGCCGGGTTAACGGCTCTTCCTATTCCCAGATCCGATACGGCATCACCGTCCGATCCAGGTGAACCTCGCAGCGGGGACATCGCCCCGGATGCGTCCACGGCTCGATCCGATGGATGGGGCTGACCGGACAACAGGGCTTCAATACGACCCATCGATCTCTCGCGGCCGCGCCGATCGGAAGCCGAAGGTGCCAGTTCGTGAAACGCCGGCGCAACTGATCCTGCAACGCTTCCGGCCGCCCCGGGCCCGGGCCTTCACGGTCCGTCACCCGCACGCGGACCGGCACATCCAGCAGCGTGGAGCAATCCCGGCAACGAAAGGTCTGGACCTGGCAGAGCAGGCCCTGCTCGACTCCGCCCGCCACCGCCACCCGGTATTCGCACCGCGGACACTCGAAAAGATAGGTGCGACCCATGGCTCGATCATTGACCGGCGCCACCCGCCTCGAGCAACGGCTCCAGTTCGTCCAGCAACTGCCGGAACAAGGCCATCGCCTCCTCGATCGGCTGCGGCGTGGTCATGTCGACTCCCGCCAGCTTCAGCATGTCCAGGGCATAGCGGCTGTTGCCGGTCTTCAGGAATTGCAGCCACCGCTCCTGCGCCCCCGCGTTGCCGGCCATGATCTGTCGCGCAATCGCCGCGGCCGCGCAATAGCTGTTCGCGTAGCGGTGCACGTAGTAGTTCGTGTAAAAGTGCGGAATGCGCAGGCACTCGACCTCGAGGCCGGGATCAATCACAAACTCCGGTCCGTAATAGCGCTCGTAAATCTCCCGCCCGATCCGCATGAAGACTTCGGCGGTCATCGGTTCGCCTTTTTCCGCCAGGGTATGCGCCGCCAGCTCGAACTCGGCAAACTGGGTCTGCCGGAAGACCGTCTGGCGCATGTCTTCGAGCATCTGGTTGATCAGGAACGCCCGTTCCTTCCGATCGGCGGCCCGATCCAGCATCGAACGCTTGAACACGATCTCCGCCGCGGTCGAAGCCACCTCGGCCGTGAACATGGGGTAACCCGCGTAAACCGGCGGCTGGTTTTCCTTGGCGAAGTAACTCTGCATCGCATGGCCGAGCTCATGCGCGACCGTCGAGACATCGTTGAAAGTGCCGGTGTAGTTCAGCAACACATAGGGCGCCGAAAGATAGGTCCCCATGTTGTACGCCCCGGTCATCTTCCCCCGGTTCGCGTAGACGTCGATCCATCGCGAGTCGAATGCCTGCCGCATCACCGCCCCGTACTCCGAACCAAAAGGCTTGATCCCATCCAAAACCAGCGTGCGCGCCTCGGCCCACGTGTACTGCCGCTCCGGCACGTCCGCCAGATTCACATACAAATCGTAGAAATGAACCGCATCCAGCCCCAGCGCCCGCTTTTTCAGCGCCGCATACCGATGCAACAACGGCAGATGCCGGCCGATCGTGCCGATCAGGTTGTGATACACCCCCGCCGGCAGATTCTCCGCGTCCAATGCCCGTTCCAGGCTGCTCCCGTAATGCCGCGCCTTCGAATAATACCAGTCGCGGTGCATCGTGCCCGCCAGCGTTGCCGCCAGGGTGCTCTTCACGTCGAGGTACCCCTGGTGATACGCCTCGAACGCGTCCCGCCGATACCGCCGGTCCTTCGAATACAACGCCTGGTAAAACACCGGCGAGGTCACCTCCACTTCGGCCCCCTCCGGATCCTTCACCGTCCGCCGCCGCAGCTCCGTGTTCGTCAGCAGACTGAACGCGTTGTCGCCGGTCTCGGTCGTCTTGCCCGCCATCGCCAGCAATTCCTCCTCGCGCGAAGAGAGGATGTGCGCCTTCGACCGCAACAAATCGTCAAAGTAATGGCCGTAAACCCGCAGCCCTTCCGCGCGCAACCATTCCTTCAACCGCGCTTCGGGGATCTGCAACAACTCCGGCTGGAACCACGCCGTCGCCTCGCCATACCGCACCGCAAGGGTCTCCGCCCGCTGCAGCGTCCCCTGCGGCCCCGGCAACCGCATGTCCTCGTGGTGACGCATCGCGGCATAGGCCTGCAGCTTCTCCAACTGCACGCCGATGGCATCGCGCAACTCCAGCGCCGACCGCAAAGCGTCCGCACCCTCCCCCAAAGTCCCCTGGCGCGCCGCCAACGCCGCCACCATCGATTCGACTTCGCGATAATGCCGGTCCCAGGCCTCCGCCGAATCGTACATCGACGACAGATCCCACTTGTCGCGCTCCTCGATCTCGTTCCGCTCCGGTGTGGTCGCGGCCTTTGTCGGCACATGCATCGTCATAAGCAACAACATCAATCCGCACGCTAAAATCCCGCGCCGTCCGGGCTGTTTATTCATAGCGCTTGAGCTTCGTCCGCCAACCCTCGCGCGTCAATCCAAGGCTCCGCGGTCGGCATCTCAAAACCCCATGCGCGACAACTGGCCCTGCAGTTCCTCCTGAAACTCGAGCAGGTCCGTCTGCGACGGCTTGTACCCCGCCTGCTGAGGCGCCAAACCGAGCCGCCCCATCTGGTCGAGATACCACTCCGCCGATTGGCCGTCGCTGAACGTCACCTTCCCGCTCACCACCGCGCCGGCGCGGGTGACTTGATCGACGCTCAGCTTCACCCCGCCGCCGCCCGCCGGGTCCGCCGCCGCCGGCAGGTTGGCCGGTCCGGGCAACGCCGCCGCGGGCGCGGGTTCCTTGTCCTTCAGGCTGACGCGCAGATCATCCAACAGGAAGCGCACTTCCATGTAGGTGAGCCGCAGCCCGCAATCGTCCGCCAGTCGTTTCTGGATCTCGGCGGGCTGCAACCCCGCCCCAACCCATTCCTTCACCCGTTGTTCTTGCGTCTCATCAAGCTTCATAAAAATGCCTCGCCTTTGCCCCGTCCCGGAACCGGTCCAACCCGGTTCGTCGCCCGCCTCCTGGTGCCGGACTTGCCGCGCAGCCTGCCATCCCCCGGCCATCACTTCAAGCCCCCGCTGGAAGCGCCCCGGCCAAAGCCCTTCCGCGCCGGTTTCCCCTGGACTTGTCATCCCCAGCCAATTGCAGTAGGGATTCCCATCATGATGTTGTTCGTTCGCGCCCTCGCCCTGCCGGGTTGGCTCCTGTCGCTCCTCGCCATCTGTGCGGCGACGCCCACCCCAAACCCGTCAGCCGCCGCCCCGTCTCCCGCTCCCCTGCAGCCGACCATCGGCCCGGCGCCGTCCGCGCCCGGACCCATCTCCCCGGCGGTGAAACAGGCCCAGACCACCTGCGTCACCTGCCATGTCGTGCCTGATTCCAGCCTGGTCACCCGCAAAGTCTGGGAGGAGTTCGTCCTGCCCAAAATGTCCTTCTACACCGGCGTCAACCAACTCGACCCCAACCAGAATGAGGAGGCGGACCTCTATCTCGCCTCGGGTCTCTTCCCCGCCACGCCGATGCTCAGCCGCGATGCCTGGCAGGAACTCGCCCAGCATTACCTCGAAACCGCCCCGGTCGACCGCATCCCCCACGGCCCACGACCCACCATCACGGTCGGCCTCAAACAGTTCACCCTGGATAAACCCCGGTTCCGCCGCGAACCACCCCTGACCACCCTGACGACCATCGACCCCGCCGATCGCCTGATCTACACCTCCGATGCCACCCTTCAGTCCCTGGATATCCTCAGCCCCGAAGGCCAATTGCTCGGCTCTTTTCCGGTGGGCAACATCCCCGTCTGGATGAAAAAAACCGAACGCGGCATCTACCTCGCCTGCATCGGCCATTTCTTCCCGATGGAAGAAAGGCGCGGCCAGGTCATTCTGTTGGAGAACACCCCCGAGGGTCCCCGACGCAAGGAGTTGTTCAGTCGGCTGCCCCGTCCCTGCCACATCGATGTGACCGACCTCAACCAGGACGGCAGACCGGATCTCCTGGTTTCGATGTTCGGCTATCTTACCGGCCGACTCTCCTGGTACGAAGCCCTCAAAGACGACGAGTACCGCGAGCATATCCTCTTCCCCAAAGCGGGCCCCCTCTGCACCGTCGTTCACGATTTCAACGGCGATTCCCACCCGGATATCGCCATGCTCACCGGCCAGGAAACCGAGACGCTCGGCATTTTCTACAGCAACCAAAAAGGCGGCTTCGAGCCGCTCCACACCCTCTTCCAACGGCCACCCACCTACGGCCATACCTACATGGAAGGCGCCGACTTCAACCAGGATGGCCGGCTCGATCTGCTCGTCTGCAACGGCGACAACGGCGATTACGATTCCCCCGCCAAACCTTACCACGGCATCCGCCTCCTCCTGAACCGCGACGGCAAACATTTCGAGGAGTCTCTCTTCCTCCCCATGCACGGCGTCTTTCGCGCCATCGCCCGCGACTTCGACGAGGACGGCGACCTCGATATCGCCGCCGTCAGTTTCTACCCCGATTACGAACTCAGCCCCCAGGAGAGCTTCGTCTACTGGGAAAACACCGGAGATCTCAACTTCAAACCCTACACCTTCCGCGAGTGCATCTCCGGCCGCTGGATGACTCTCGACGTGGGCGACCTCGACGGCGATGGCGACCTCGACCTCGTCCTGGGCTCACTGATCCGCATGCCCTCCACCGCCCCCGATTTCGTCAAGGACATCTGGGAACGCGTCGGTCCTTCCGTCCTCGTGCTCAAGAACACCCTCCACCAACCCAACCCGTGATCCCCCTTAAACCCGCGCGGGCCGCCGATCCAACAACCGCGCCGGCAGAAACAATAGCGCCTTCAGAAAAGCGAAGACGGATCCCACCGCAATCCCGAGCAACCGGAAGGGCAGGCACAACAACCACACGAACGGAAAAAGGACCAAGGCCAGGATCGCCACCGGCCAACTCAGCACAAACAACAGACACCAAATCAGGAATGCCACCAGGACTTTCATGCCGTTAATCTCGTTCCACTCATTGCCGTTATCGAGCGCCGCCTTCGTGATCGTCTCTCCGGATCGACCCGCCCGCCAACCGCGACACTGACGCGCGGCCGGTCGTTATCCCGGCTTAGAACACCTGAACAGTTGGCCAGGTTGCACCGAACTGGAGCGCTCGCCATCACACCAGCCACACCGCACCGGTCGGCGACGGTGCCGTGAACCGGCGGTCGATCGGGTAGAGTCAGCCCCACGCGTGAACCCCGGTCATGGGCTCGACGCGGGACTCGACTTCAATGCCCCCGTCTCTTCCGGTGTCGCCGCCCTTGCTGAGGCTCCCGTCACACTTTACACGCCAAGCGTGTTACGGTTAGTCTCTTCGCCCTGTGCATTTGTCCGATGGCATACTCCCGGGCCCCGTGCTCGTGGCCGGCTTCGTGTCCGCCGCCGCCCTGGCACGCTGGGGCGTCGCCGGGTTGCGCGACGACGAGACCCCGCGGGTGGCGGTGTTCACCGGGGCTTTCTTTTGCGCCTCGCTGCTCCACTTCAAAGTGCCCCCAACCAGCGTGCATCTGCTCTTTCACGGCCTCCTCGGCGTGGTGCTCGGGCGCCGGGCTTTGTTGGCCCTGCCGATCGGGTTGGGTTTACAGGCCACCTTGCTCGGACACGGCGGCATCACCACGCTCGGGGTCAACGCCACCATGTTCGGCGTCGCCGCTCTCGCCGCTTCCGGCCTTTACCGCTGGCTCGGTTCCGGTGGCAGCGTCCGTCCGTTCTGGTGCGGAGCGCTCGCGGCGGCGGCGGCGGTGTTGATCTCCGGGTTGCTGCTCGCGGCCATGCTTTGGTCGCTGGGCGAAGGTTTCGTTTGGGTGGCGCGCTACGCGCTCCTGGCGCATCTGCCGGTGCTCGTGATCGAGGCGGTGGTCACCGGTTCGGCCGTCGAATTCCTTCGGCGGGCACAGCCGGCCCTGTTGCCGGGAGGTGCCGCATGAACCGCTGGATCGCCCCGCTTATCATGGCCGGCTGCACCCTCATCTCCGCCCAGGCCCACCGTTTGACGGTCGACTGGACACTCACCGGAAACGTGCTCGAAATCCGCGCCACGGAAGGTTCCAACCCGGCCGCCGGTGCCGCCGTGCGCCTGCGGGACAACTCAGATGCACCGCTGGCGGAAGGCGAACTGGATGAATCCGGCCGGTTCCGCCTCGAGTGGAACGGCCGCGCTCCCCTCACCATCGAGGTCGATGCGGGCCTGGGCCACCGACGCACCCTGGTCTTGACGGAACTGGATCTTCGTCCACCGACTTCACCCGCCCCGGCCGACCCGTCCCCAAGCCCCTTGCCGTCCGCGCAGTCGGAAGACCATCTCGCGACCGGCAGCAGCGACGTCTTCTTCTCCCAGGCTGCGCGGGTGGTCCTGGGATTGACTTTCCTCCTCGCCCTGGCGGCCGCCTGGATGAGTCATCGCAATACCCGACGCCTGACCCGCCTCGAGCGCCGCCTCGAGCGCCGCCTCGAGCGGCAATGAGAGCCGAAGCTGAGCTCTACGCGCGAGGCGATTCGCCGTTGCACCGGTGGGACGCGCGCTGGAAGACCGTTACCCTGGCCGTACTGATCGCCGTGTTGGTTTCGCTCGAGAGCGTGCGGGCCGCCCTGGCCGGGGCGCTCATGGCGCTGGCGCTCCTGGCCGGCGGCCGTCTGCCGGCGGGACTCATGCTGCGTCGCCTGCTGACCGCCCAGGCCTTGCTGTTTCCCTGCCTCGTCGTGCTGCCTTTCACGGTCCCAGGTGCCCCGCTGCCCGGCAGCCCATTGCCCGTCAGCCGCGAAGGCTTGCACCTGGCCCTGCTGCTTTATCTCCGGGCGCTGGCCATCCTCACCGTTGGATTCGCCATGGTTTACTCGACCCCCATGGTGGTCTGGTTGCGGGCGCTGCAAAACCTCGGAATCCCCCGACGCCTCGTCGAAATCACACTGATGACCTACCGCTACCTGTTCACCCTCGGCTGGGAACTGACACGCATGCGGTGGGCGCTGGCCGTCCGCGGTTTCCGTAACCGGCCCAGCCGCGCGGCGTGGCGGGCCCTGGCCCAGGTGGTGGGGGTGACCCTGCTCCGCAGCCTCGAACGCACCGAACGCGTCCGCCAGGCATTGGCCTGCCGCGGATTCCAGGGACGGCTCCGCACGCTGCACGAGTTTCGTGCCGGACCCCCCGATTGGATCAAGTCGGCCGTTGGCATCCTGTTGGCCGCGGGATTGTGGATGGTGGACCGATGAGCTGCCTGGTCGAAGTCGAACGTCTGCGTTATGCCTACCCTCAGGGTCGGTCGGCCCTGGACGGCATCAGCTTCCACCTCAGCCACGGCGAGCGCGTCGGATTGATCGGCCCCAACGGCGCCGGCAAAACCACCTTGCTGCTCGCCCTGGCCGGCCTGCTCGATCCCTTCGCCGGCACCATCATGGTGGCCGGGTGCAACCTGGCCACCGCCGCCGGTCGCCGCCAGGTGCACCAGAAACTCGGCTTCGTCTTCCAAAACCCGGACGACCAGATCATCAACGCCACCGTCGCCGACGACGTCGCCTTCGGCCCGCTGAATCTCGGCCTGCCCGAAGACGAAGTGCGCCGCCGGGTCGACCAATCCTTGCACCGCGTCGGTCTCCCCACGGAGTGCCGTGACCGCGTTCCATTCCATCTCTCCTCGGGCGAGAAACGGCGGGTCGCCATCGCCGGCGTCCTCGCCATGGAACCCGAAGTCGTGCTCATGGACGAACCCACGAGCGACCTGGACCCGCGCGGACGCCGGGAACTCCGGCAAATCCTCGATGCCCTGCCGATCACCCGAATCATCTCGAGTCACAACCTCGAATTCGTCCTCGATACCTGCGACCGCGCCCTCCTGCTCGATGAAGGACAGTTGCGGGCCGATGGCCCCGTCCGCCAGGTCCTTGCCGACGAGGAACTGATGCTGCGCCACGGCCTCGAAGTTCCCGACCGGATTCCCGCCGCGGAACGGCGCGCCGCCGCCATGGCCCGCGCCGCCGGTCTCACGTTTCATCCCGATCCCAATCACCCCCACGTTCACTCGCATCCTCACCCCCATCCGCACCCGCCAACGCCGAGCGAATCCCCCTCCTGCCGACCATGAAAACCCTCCCCAACTTGCCAAGCCTGGTCATCCTTTCCACCCTGCTGCTCCCCTCCGCCGAGGCGCACTTCCCCATCCTGATCCACGACGCCAACCTCGGCGCCGCCAACGGACCGGTCACCGTCATCTTCGCCTCGGGTCACCCCTTCGAACTCGAGCTCGAACCGGCCGAACTCCCCGAACGCCTCTGGTGGATGGATCGCCGTGGACGCGCCACCGACTTGACCTCCGTCCTGGAAAAGACCCTCTTTCGCGGCGATACCAACGGCATCGCCTGGCAATGCGCGTTCGAGCCGCCTCCGGGCGATCTGCTGCTCGCCCTCAACTCCGCCGCCTCGCGCGATGCCCGCCAACAAACCGTCTATCGCGAGTACGTCAAAGTCTGGTTGCCGCGCGGCCGCCAGGAAAACTGGCACCAGCGCACCGGTCAACCGCTGGAAATTGTGCCACTCACGCGCCCTTACGGGCTGCGCCCGGGAATGGTCTTCACCGGCCAACTCATGCGGGACGATCGGCCGGTGGCGGACACGGAGATCTACGCCGAGCGACTCAGCGATGCCAAACCGGACGCCGCCTCCCTGCCGCCGGACCCCCTCCTGACTTTCGCCGTCCGCACCGACGGCGACGGCCGCTTCGCCCTGACGCTGCCGGATCCGGGTTGGTGGGTCCTGGGTGGTTACGCGGACGATCTGGGCACCGAACTTCGCGACGGCCAGAGCTGGCGCCTCGAGGGTTTCGCCGGCGCCTGGCTCCACGTGGAAGCGCGCTGACGCTCGCCGGCGAACCCGGGCCTATCGAATCTGCAGATCCACCCCGACGCGCTCGAGGGTGGAGCCCTCCGCCAACGCCAACTGCGACCGCGCGATGTTGTAATCCGCCAGGGCCCTGATCTCGGCCGAGGCCGCCGACACCAGGTCGCGCTGCAGTTGCAGCACCTGGAAACTGGTGCTCTTGCCGTTTTCGAGTTTCTTCTGCTCGGCATCCAGGGCGGCCATGGCGTAGACTCGGGCCTGGCGCGTCGCTTCCACCTTCTGGAAACTGGTCCGGACCTGGCCCACGGCGTTGTCGATCTCGACCATGACACTTTGTTCGAGCTTCTTGAGCTCGAGCACGGACTGCGCTTTGGTCGCCCGCGCGGCCTTGAGGTTGCCGCGCGTCGTGCGGTTTCCGCCGAGGGGGATCGAAAACTGGGCGCCGATCGAATAGAACGGATTCTCGCGCTCGTAGATCTGCCCGAAAGCCTCGTTGAATTCGCTCACCCCTCCCGCCTGGTACCCGTAGGTCCCCACCAAATCCAATTGCGGATAGAGCTGGTTCTGCTGATACCGGATCGTGATGTCCTGACGCTCGAGTTCGACCCGGAATTGCTCAATGTCCGGACGCAACGTCAGCCCCTTCGTCCAGCTGTCGGTCAGGTTCGGAATGAACAGGGTGGCATCCAGCTTCGCCGCCGGCTCGATGGTGACGCCATGCCACGCCGCGTAGTCGTCGGTCACCAGGTTCTTGAGCACGTTCTGCTGATTCAAATACGCCCGCTGCGCCGTCAACAAATCCGCCTTGCGCGACGCCACTTCAGCCTCGGCCTGCTTCTCATCCAACGGCGCCAGTGCACCTACCTCGACCCGTTTCTTGTTCTCGGCGAGCAACCGTTCCGCAAGCTCGAGGGCCTTCTGCTGCACCGTGACGCTCTCGGCGGCGTAGATCAGATTGTAATAGGCGTTCTCGACCGACGTCACCGTCATCATCATCTGCTGCCTGAGCGCCAGCTCGGACATCTGCAGGTTGGCCTTGCTCAGCGCGATCGAATACCGCGGTTGGTCCATCCACGCATTCCGCAAAACCGGCTGCCGCAAGGTCAACGCCCCCACCCGCCCCCCGGAGTTTTCGAAGGGCGCCCGCACCTGCACGAGTTCAATCTGGCCAAACTCGTTGGTGCGCGTCGCAAACTCCGGCCGGTCGCCATACGTGTTGTTGAACCCCCCGCCCAATTCGTAGTTCATACCCCAAGGCAGGCGCCCGACAATGCTGCCGCCAAAGCTGTCCGTATCCGAACTCGACCCCGAGAACGGCCGGTTCTGATCGTCGAACCCGCCCGGCTGCTGTTCGCCCGTCCGCGTCAACTGCAGCCCCAACGTCGGCTCGTAAACCGCGTATGAAATGCTGACGTTATAGCGCGCAACCTCCGGATCGTACCGCCGGATCTGCACGTCCAGATTCCGCTCCAGCGCCATCTGCACACATTGCCCCAGCGCCAGCGTGCGCACGGGTTGTCCAGGCTCCCCGGCATAGAGCGCGGGCTCTCCCGCAAAGACTGGGGATGAAAGAAGGGATAACACCAACACCAGAAATGTGCGTTGCATGGTCGTGATAGATTGCTGAATTTGTACCGTCTCGTCAAATACTCGTAAGACCCGCGTTTCGCCGGCCGCCCGCGCTCGGGAGATCATCCCCGTCATCCAATGACCGCCCGATCCGTTCCGTAACCTCGTCAGCCGCCACCCTCACCCCGGGCGTCAGCTCGTCCCCAATCCCGAACGATTCACCCCGGATCCGCCACCGCCATACCTCCGGCGCCCGGCCGTAAAGCACCCGCGCCAACGATACCAGCACCCCGGCCTGAAGCTCGTGCGCCCCGCCATCCCCCTCCCCGCCATCGCCGGGCCACACGCGTTCCCGGCTGATCGCCGCCCCTTCCACCGCCGCATCGATCAACACCACCCGCTCATAGCCGGACCACTCCGCCGCCCACTCGAGCTGAAGCTGCGTCGCCGAGCGCACCTCGACATCCTTGAGCGCCAGCGCGGCCAGGCGTTCCGCCACCGCGGGTCCAACGCCGTCGTCGCCCCGCAACGCGTTGCCATAGCCGATCACCAGGGTTTTCACCCGCCGGTTCCCCGCGCCCAGCACCCCGTCAGATCGCCCCGCGCATTCCTCAGCTCGATGACCAGCGGCATGCTCCCCACCGCGTGAGTCGAGCAGGAAAGGCACGGATCATAACAGCGGATGGCTCCCTCCACCCGGTTGAGCGCCTCTTCGCTGATATCGTTCCCCCGCACATGCCGGCGCGCCACATCCAGGATAGACCGGTTCATCGCCGGATTGTTCTGCCCGGTCGCAATCAGCAGATTCACCCCCGTCAACAATCCGCCCGCATCCGTAACGTAATGATGAAACAACGTGCCGCGCGGCGACTCCGAACAGCCCACGCCTTCCGCCTGGTTCCGCCGCGCCTGCGCCTGAGTCTCATCCGAGGTAATCCGCGGATCGTCCAGCAGCAACTCGATTTCCTCAACACAACCGAGCGTCTCGATCAACCGCGCCTGGTGATAACGGAACGAGCCATGCACCGGCCCGCCTTCGGCCAGCGCCCGGAAACGCTCGAACTCGGCCTGCGCCAGCGGCGTCTTCATCCGGCTCGCCACATTCAACCGCGCCAGCGGCCCCACCCGGTAGACACCCCGCTCCGGCCCCAACGGACGGTAATAGGGATACTTCAAATACGACCATTCGACCGGTTGCTCCGCGATCCAATCCAAATAACGCGCGGGATCGAGCTGGTCCGCCAGCATCCCGCCCCGCGCATCCACAAACCGCAACCGCCCATCGTACAACTCATGCTCGCCCTCCGGCCCGACGGTCCCCAAATACAAAGTCTCGAACCGGTCAAAATCCCGCACCTCGTCCGCGTGCTCGGCGCAGTGGCGCGCCAGCAGCTCCAACCCCAGCCGCACCGTCTCGCGCGCCTCCGGCACCCACGCCCGCAAAGCCTCCCGCGCCTCCTCGGTCAACGGCTGCAACATTCCCCCCGCCACGATCCCAATGGCGTGGATCTTCTTTCCCGTAATCCGCTCGCTAATCTCCTGCCCAAACTGCCGCAACCGGATCCCTCGGCGCGCCACGTCCGGATGCGCCGCCGCCAACCCCACAATGTTGCGCCGCGCGGGATCACCCCCCCACCCCAGCAGGAGATCGGGGCACGACAAATGGAAAAAACTCAGGGCGTGCGACGAAATATGCTGCCCGAGGTGGATCAAACGCCGCACCAGCTCCCCCGCCACCGGCGGCGTCACCTTCATGATCATCTCGCCCGCCTTCGCGCTCGCCACGGCGTGACTCACCGGGCAGATCCCGCAAATCCGCGGCGTGATGTTCGGCATCTCCGTGAACAGCCGGCCTTCGCAGAACTTCTCGAACCCGCGGAACTCGTTCACGTGAAACCGCGCCGTCGCCACCTCCCCGACTTCGTCCAACTGCAGGGTGATCTTGGCGTGTCCTTCGATCCGCGTGACGGGATTGATCGTGATCTTGCGCATGGCTAGCCAAATTTCAACCGCGCCTCGTCCAGCACCGGCACCCGGTCGTGCAACAACTCCGTCAACACGTAATAAATCAAATCCGCCGACGGCGGGCACCCGGGCAGAAAAAAGTCCACCTTCACCAATTCGTGCAGCGGCCGCACCCGGTCGATCAGCGCCGCCACCTCCTCCGTCGGCACCCGCCCCTCCACCGTCCCCGGCACCTCCAGATACGACCGCCGCAACACGACCTCCTTCGGCCAGGCATTCCGCATCGACGGCACATTGGCCGTCACCGCGCAATCGCCAAACGCCACCAGCACCCGCGAGCGCCGGCGCATCAGCACGATCTCCTCCTCATGCTCGGCGTTGACCACGGCCCCCTCCACCAACACCACGTCCACCTCGGGAAACTCCTTCTGGTCCACCACCGGGCTCTTCACCACGTCCGCCCATTGCGCGATCTCGAGCAACCGCTCGTCCAGATCCAGGAACGACATGTGACAGCCGGAACAACCGCCCAGCCAGACTGTGGCCAGCTTCTTCCTCATGCGTTCAGCTTTCGTTTCGCCACCAACTCCCCGATCTTCCCCGGTTCCTTGCGCAGATTGCCCATGCTCGCCGCTTTCGGCCACAGCGCACCCGTCGGACACACCTGCACACACTTCCCGCACGAAGTGCAGGTCGTCGACGAACCCCATGGTTCGTTGAAATCCGCGATCACCCTCGAGGCGTGCCCCCGCCCCATCACGTCCCACGTGTGCGCTCCCTCCACCTCGTCGCACACCCGCACGCACCGCGTGCACAGGATGCACCGGTTGTGATCCAATACCGCGTGCGGATGCGACGCGTCCACCCCGCATTCCGGGAAGAGATACGGAAACCGCACGTGATCCATCCCCACCCGCCGCGCCAGGTCCTGCAGCTCGCAAGCGTTGTTCGCCACGCACACCGCGCAGACGTGGTTCCGTTCCGCAAAAAACAGCTCGACGATCATCCGCCGGTAACGCTTCAGCTTCTCGGTCTGCGTCCGGATCGCCTGGTTCGCCGCCACCGGCGTGGTGCAGGCCGGAAACAGCCGCGGACTACCCTCGATCTCGACCACGCATAGCCGGCAAGCCCCCACCACGCTCAGGCCCTCGAGATAACACATCACCGGCAGATCCACCCCGGCCTCCCGGCAAACGTCCAGAATCGTCCGGCCCAACTCGACCTTGAGCTCGTTACCGTCCAGTTGAATGGAAACAATCTCGTTCATGGCTGGTGTGCCGACGGTCCCACGGAAGCTCCCTCCGCCCGACGAGGGATCAAAGCCAGGTATTCCTCACGAAAATATCGCAGCGTGCTCAATAACGGGTTCGGCGCGGTCATCCCCAAACCGCACAAGCTCGTCTCCTTCACCATCGGCGCCAGCTCCTCGAGCAACGCCAGGTCCGACTCCGTTCCCCGCCCCTCGCAAATCCGATGCAGCAGGTCATACATCTGCTTTGTTCCCACCCGGCAGGGCACGCATTTCCCGCACGATTCGTCCATGCAGAATTCCATGAAGAACCTGGCGACGTCCACCATGCTCGAGCTCTCGTCCATCACGATCAACCCGCCCGATCCCATGATCGATCCCAGCTTCACCACGCTCTCGAAATCCACCGGCACATCCAGGTGCTCCTCCGGAATGCACCCGCCCGAGGGCCCCCCGGTCTGCGCCGCCTTGAACCGCTTCCCGTCCGGCACCCCGCCGCCAATGTCGAAAATGATCTGCCGCAGCGTCGTCCCCATCGGCACCTCGATCAACCCGGTGTTATTGATCTTGCCGGCCAACGCGAACGCCTTGGTTCCGGCGCTCTTCGGCGTGCCGATCGACGCATACCACTCTCCCCCCTGGATCAGGATCGGCACGATGTTCGCAAAGGTCTCCACATTGTTGATCAACGTCGGCTTGCCCCACAGACCCCGCTCCGCCGGATACGGCGGCCGCGGCTGCGGCTGACCCCGCCGGCCTTCGATCGACGCGATCAACGCCGTCTCTTCCCCGCACACAAACGCACCCGCGCCCACCCGGATCTCGACTTCGAATTGGAATTCCGTGCCCAGGACCTGCGACCCCAACAAATGCTGCGCCCGCGCGTTCTTGATCGCCAACTCGAACCGCTTGATCGCCAGCGGATACTCCGCCCGCACATACAAATACCCCTTCCGCGCCCCCACCGCATACGCGGCAATCGCCATCCCCTCGAGCACCCGGTGCGGATCACCCTCCAGGATCCCGCGATCCATAAACGCGCCCGGATCCCCCTCGTCACCGTTGCAAATCACATACTTCTCCGCGCTGACATGCTTGTACACCGTCTCCCACTTCAACCCGGTCGGATACCCCGCCCCGCCCCGCCCCCGCAAACCACTCTGTTTGATCTCCGCGATCACCTCCTCGCGCGACATCCCCGTTAATGCGTGATACAACGCCCGGTATCCTCCCGCCGCGATGTAATCCTCCAAACTCTCCGGATTGATCACGCCGCAGTTCTCCAGCGCCACCCGCCGCTGCAACCGGAAAAACGGATGCTCCGACGCCCGCTCGCATACCGGCCCCTCCCCCCCCGAAAACAACAGCTTCGCCCGCACCTCTTCGCCCCGGCCACAATGGCACTCCACCAAACCCGCGGCCTCGCCCGCCACCACCTTCTCATACATCGTGTCATCCGGCGACACCCGGACCAGCGGCCCCTGGTTGCACGGACCCATGCAGCCCGTCGGCACCACCCCAACTTCGCCCTCGAGCCCCTGTGCCGCCACCGCCCGCTTCAATTCCTCGAGCAACTCGCCCGCACCCGACGAGAGACAACCCGCCCCGCAGCAGACCTGCAGCTTGAGCCGATACTCCTGCGACCGCTGCCGCACCCGCGCCGTGATCTCATCCAGCTTGCCCAGCATTATCGCGCCCCTCCCACACGCGCCCGCAAAGTCTCCACCATCTCACCCGGCTTCACCTTCGCCAGCACCTGGTCGTCCAACACCACCGCCGGCGCCAGCCCGCAACAGCCAATGCACCGCGCAATCTGCACCCCCAGCTTGCCGTCCGCCGTCGTCTGACCGGGACGCAACCCCAGCTGCTGCTGAATCTCGTTCACAATCGCCTGCGCCCCCCGCACATGACACGCCGTGCCCGTGCAAATCACGCAGTTGTGTTTCCCCTTCGGCTTGAGCGAAAAGAAATGATAAAAGGTGGCCACCCCATACACCCGGCTCGGCGGCACCCGCATCTCCCGCGCCACAAACCGCACCGCTTCCATCGGCAAATACCCGAACGCATCCTGCACCTTGTGCAGGATCTCGATGAGCGCGTCCGGTCGGCACTGATGCTTCTGCATCGCCGCCGCAATCCGCTTATACCGCGTGTCTGTCCGCGGCGGTTCGGCGGTGCCACTGGAATTCCTGCTATGTCGCATGATCATCTCATACTGCCGCGCCATGCCCGCTCGCTCGCCACCTCGCGGCGCCCATGGCAAGCGCAGGATGTCTACTGACCGTCCACCCGAGAGTCAAACTCATATGGCACTTTGCAGCCGCACGAATACCCCCGATAAGTCCACCCCAGGCTCTGTAACCGTGCCCCCGCCAAATCAGCACCACGGCAAATTAGCGGAGAATCTCAACCGCTGAACGTCCCGCGATCCCCGTCTCCCCGCCTCTGCTCCTTCCCTCACTCATACCGCAACGCCTCGAGCGGATCCACCCGCGTCGCCCGCTGCGCCGGCAACAGACAGGCCAACAAAATCACCCCTCCCAACACCGCCGCCACCATCAGAAACGTCCAGGGATCGAACGGACTCACCCCATACAGAAAGTTCGCCAGCAGCCGACCCACCGCCAGGGTCCCGAGCAAGCCCACCCCCGCGCCCACCAGGCCCAATCGCATCCCCTCGCGCAACACCATCCGCAGCACATCGCCCGTCTGCGCCCCGAGCGCCATGCGCACGCCAATCTCATGCGTTCGCTGGCTCACCACATACGCCATCACCCCGTAAATCCCCATCGCGGACAACACCAGCGCCACCACCCCCAGCAGCACCAACAGCGTGGCCGCAATCCGATGCGCCACATACGCCGCCTCGATGTAATCCTCCAACACCGCCGTCGCCCACACCTCCACCTCCGGATCCAACGCGTGGATCTCCCGACGCACCGCCGACACAGCCCCCAGCGGCTCTCCCTCCGTCCGCAACACGACACCCAGGTTCAAGTCCCAGACACCCTGCTCGTACGGCAGATAAACAAACATCTTCGGCGGCTCGCTCAACGAACGATACTTCCCCGCCTTAACCACACCCACCACCGTCGCCCCCCGCCCCAGCAACCTCACCCGCCGGCCCACCGCGCTTTCCCCCGGCCAGTACCGCCGCGCCACCACCTCGTTCACGATCACCACCCACGCCTCCGGGTTCGCATCTCGCTCCGTGAAATCGCGCCCCTCGATCATCCCTATCCGCATGGCCTCGAAATACCCCGGCGACACGATGGCATAGGACGCTCCCACATCCTCCGCCGGACGCGGGGCGTACCCTTCCGGAGTCAGGCCACAACCGGGACCTCCCTCGAACCCGAGGGGAATCCAGCTCGCCAGCGCCACGTGACGGATCCCGGGCAATTGACCGAGCCGCTGCCGCAATTGCTCGTAAAAACCGAGGCCGGTCTCGCGCGTGTAACCGTTCATCCCGATCCGCAGACCCGCCACCAGCACGTTCGCCGGATCGAACCCCGGGTCCGCCGCCCGGGCCTTCTGAAACCCGCGCAGGCATAGCCCCGCGCCCATCAGCAACAACAGCGCGAGCGCAACTTCCGTGATCACCAGCGCCCCGCGCAATCGATGATGCCCCACGCCGGTCGATCCTCCGCGTCCGCCCTCCTTCAGCGCGCCATACAACCGCCCCCGCAACACCTGCAACGCCGGCGCCAACCCGAACAGCACGCCTGACAACAAGGTCAACGCCAGCGTCAACCCCAGCGTCCGACCGTCCAGCCCAAACAAATAACCCACCGGCAAATGGGTCGGCGGCAGCAACGCCAGCAGCGAGCCGGTCGCCCACGACGCCATTAACACCCCCAACCCGCCTCCCACCAGCGCCAGCAAGACACTCTCCGTCAGCATCTGCCGAAATAACCGCACCCTTCCCCCGCCCAACGCCAGCCGGATCGCAATCTCCTTCTCCCGTCCGGCCGCCCGCGCCAGCAACAGGTTCGCCACATTCGCCGTCACAATCAACAACACCGCCGCGCTCACCGCCACCAACACGCTCAGGACCGGCAGGAAAACCGCCTGCCCCCCATAAGGCGATTTCCACAACGGCAATACCCGCATCCCCACCTCGCGGTTCTGGTCCGGATACGCCTCCTCAAGCTGCCGCGCCAAGACGTCCACCGCCGCCTGCGCCCGTCCCCGGCTCACGCCCGGCGCCAGCCGCGCCTGGGTGTGCAGCCAACGGTCATTGCGCGCCTCCCAGGACCCGAAGTTCGCCACCTCCTGGTGCATCGCCAGCGGCGCCCAGAAGTCACACTGAATCCCGCTCATCGTCCCGTGAAAACCCTCCGGCGCCACCCCTACCACCGTGAATGGCTTTCGATTCAGCTCCACCGACCGTCCCACCACGCCCGGGTCACCCCCAAAATGCCGCCACCAAAACCCATGGCTCAACACCAGCACCGGTTGCCCCCCCGGTCCCTCATCCTCGGCCGGCAGAAAGGTCCGTCCCAACGCCGGCCGCACGCCGAGCACATCGAAGAAGTTGGCCGTCACGATCTGGCCGTACATCCATTGCTTCGTCTCACCCGCTCGCAGAAAAGCCGGCGTGATCTGTGACCCGATCACCCCCGAAAACACCGCTTTCAACTTCGCGTAATCCTTCAGATCCGGATACGACACCGTATCCCACAGCGCGTCACCACGCCGCCCCGCCAACACCACCAACTCCTCTTGATCCCGCACCTCCGGCAACGGCCGCCACAGCACATTTTGGATCCAGCAAAACACCACCGCGTTGGCGCCGATACCCAACGCCAACGAAAGCGCCGCCACTGCCGTGAACCCCGGGTTCTTCAGCAGCAGCCGGCCTCCGTATCGAATGTCCTGGATCACCGAGTTCATGCTTCACCGGCTTACTCGCACCGCAACGCCGCCATCGCCTCAATTCGGTATCACCCCCCTGGCAACCCCCATGCCACCCGGCGCCAACATCCTACATCATTCCATTCGAAGGCGTTGCACGATGCGAAACCAGGTTTCTCCCAAGCCCGGCTTCCCGCTTGCGGGATCTTCACGTCCCGGATCCGGGATGCCCCACCAGGCCAAAGCACCATTCCAGGCAATCCGAACGTCCCTCCGCCAGTTTCCTTTCGTTCCAGAGCCGCCTTGGCCAAGCCGCCCGGCTTGACGCCTCATCCTGCCGGGGGCTAAATCGCGCCATGCGATCCACACCGGCCATCCTGTTGGTTCTCTTCCATCTGACCCTCAGCCTCCAGGCCGAAGCGCCCGCCCCCGCCGCCACGGCCGTCAACCCGGATACCCCCCAAAACACGCTTTCGCCCGCCGAAAAAACCGCCGGCTGGAGACTCCTCTTCGACGGCCACACCACACAGGGCTGGCGCGGCTTCAAGCAAAGTGCCTTCCCCAACCAGGGTTGGGTGATCGAAGATGGCCTCCTGATCAAGCAACCCCGGGTCCGCGGTGGCGACATCGTCACGACCGACACCTTCCTCGACTTCGAGTTGACCTGGGAATGGCGGATCCGCAAAGGCGGCAACAACGGCGTCAAGTACTTCATTACCGAGGAACGCGGCAGCGCCGTCGGACACGAATACCAGATGATCGACGATGCCCGCGTCCAGGACCCGAAAGGCATGACCGCCGCCTTCTACGCCATCCTCCCCCCGTCGGCCGACAAACCACCTCCGCGGATCGACGACTGGAATCAATCGCGCATCCTCGTCCAGGGCCAACGGGTCGAGCACTGGTTGAATGGCCTCAAGGTCCTCGAATATGAACTGGGCAGTCCCACCGTGCTGGCGGCGGTCGCCAGGAGCAAGTTCAAGAATGTCGCCGGTTTCGGCACCAAGCTCCGCGGTCACATTCTGCTCACGGATCACACCGATGAAGCCCACTTTCGGAACCTCAAGATCCGGGAATTGCCAGGGGATTAACCTGTGCCACCCGAAATCTCCATCCTGGTGCCGGTCTACAACGAGCAAGACAACGTTCCGCCCCTGGCCCGCGAAATCGCAGCCGCTCTTAAGTCTGAGCTCCGCCAATACGAACTGATCTTCGTGGATGACGGCAGCACCGACGCCACTTCGCAACGAATCGATGAAGCCCACCACGCCGACCCCCGCGTGCGCGGCGTTCGCCACCGGCGTAATGCCGGACAAAGCGCCGCGTTCTGGACCGGGCTCAACACAGCCCGCGGCTCGATCATCGGAACGCTCGACGGCGATCTGCAGAATGATCCGGCCGATCTCCCACGCCTGCTCGCGCGGCTGGACGAGGCGGATTTCGTCTGCGGCGTGCGCCTGAAACGCCAGGACGATTGGCTGCGCCGCGTCTCGTCGAGCGTCGCCCGGCAAGCCCGACGCGCCGCCCTCGGCGTCGACTTCCGCGACACCGGCTGTTTCCTCCGCGTTTTCCGACGCCAGGCCATCGCCGGGGTGTTTCCCTTCCATGGCTGGCATCGGTTCCTGCCCGTGCTCGCACACGGCGCCGGCGCCCGCGTGCTCGAGATTCCCGTCAACCACCGGCCCCGGGCCTCCGGCGTATCCAAATACGGCGTCTGGAACCGGCTTGGCCGCGGGATTTGGGACCTGCTCGGCCTGGCATGGTATCAACAGCGCCGGCTGACACCGGTCGAGTTCACCGAAACCCCGCCCCCCCCTTAGCCGCGCATGACCGCCGACCATCAACCCGCGCCTGAGCTCATCACCGAATTGACGGTCACCGGGATGAACTGCGGCAACTGTGCGCGTCATGCCGCCGAAGCTCTCCAGGCGGTCCCCCTGGTTGCCAGTGCCAACGTCCGGCTCGAAGAAGGCCGCGCCACCGTCCGCTGGCAGCCGGACGCGGTCCCCAACGCGGAGCAACTCATCGCCGCCATCGTCGCCGCCGGATACCAGGCCCAGGCGGCCGATCCCGGACAACCGAACTCCGAGATCTCCGCCGCGTCACCGCTGCACGCCTGGAAATTCAATGTGATCTTCGGCGCCGCCCTCACCCTGCCCCTGCTCCTGGGCGAATGGGTGCTCGGCCTGGGCCACACCGCCGGATTCAAATGGTTCGGCTTCGCCGCCGCCACCCCCGTGCTCGTGGTCTGCGGCCGCGGTTTCTTCCGCGGCGCCTGGCAACAGCTCCGCCGCCGTCAATCCAACATGGATACTCTGGTCGCCCTGGGCTCGAGCACCGCGTACGGCTACAGCCTCTGGGGATTGCTCGCCGGCTGGCCCGGCCACCTCTACTTCATGGAGGCCGCCGCCATCATCACCCTGATCAGCACCGGCCACTGGCTCGAAGCCCTCGCCAGCCGACGCGCCACCGATTCCCTGCGGGCGCTCATGGATCTGACCCCGCGCACCGCCCGGCGCCTCGGTCCCGGCCCACTCGAAGCGGAAATCCCCGTCGCCCAACTCCGCCCCGGCGATCGGATCCTCCTGAAGCCCGGCGAACGCGTCCCGACGGACGGCGAAGTGCTCGAGGGCCAGTCCGCCATCGACGAATCCATGCTCACCGGCGAGTCGCGACCGGTGGAGAAATCGCCCGGTCAACCGCTGTTTGGCGGCACCACCGTCCAGGACGGGCGCCTGGTCATGCGGGTCACCGCCACCGGGGAAGCCACGGCGCTCGCCCAGATCATCGCCGTCGTCGAGCGCGCCCAGAATTCCCGCGCGAACATCCAGAAACTCGGCGATCGCGTCAGCAGCGTTTTTGTGCCGATCGTGGTCGTTCTCGCCCTGCTCACCGCGTTGTGGTGGGGGCTTGGCTACTCGACCGCCCTCGCGACGAGCGGCATACTCGCCCCTTGGCTATGGCACGTCACCTTTCCCACTTCGGCGCTCGCGGCCGCCTTCATCCACGCCGCCGCGGTGCTCATCGTCGCCTGCCCCTGTGCCATGGGCCTGGCTACGCCGGCGGCGATCATGGCCGGGACCAACGCGGCCGCCCGCCGCGGCATCCTGATCCGCGACGGCATCGCCCTCGAGAAATCCGGCCGGATCACCTCCGTCGTCTTCGACAAAACCGGCACGCTCACCCGGGGCCGGCTCTCGGTGTCGGCCATCGAACCGGCCGACGGCGTCGCCTACTCACCGGATGAACTCGGGCGGCTCGCGGCCCGGCTCGCCACGCCGTCGAACCATCCTCTCAGCCGCGCCCTCGCCACCCTCGGTCCGCCACCCGCCACCCCGCCGGCCCCCGGCCCAGCCGCCGCGCCGCCCGAGAACTGGCGCGAACTGCGCGGCCGCGGCATCGAGGCGCTGCTGCCCGATGTGCCCGGCGGCACCTTCCGCCTCGGCTCGCTCGCCTGGCTGTCCGAATTGGAAATCCCGTCAGCCGGAAATGCGTTCGCTGAAACCTGGGCCACCCGCGGCGCCACCGTCCTCGGCCTCGCCCAGGACCAACGGTTGCTCGCCCGGTTCGCCCTCGTGGACGAACTCAAACCTCACGCTGCCGCCGTCGTCCGCAACCTCCGCGCCGCCGGCATCCGGCTTCATCTGATCACCGGCGACCAGCGGGCGACCGCCGTCGCGATCGCCCGCGAGGCGGGCATCGATCCCGAAGATGTCCACGCCGAAGTCCGCCCCGAAGACAAGAGCCGCCTCGTGGCCGAGCTGCAGCGACGCGGGGAGCGGGTCGCGTTTGTCGGCGACGGCATCAACGACGCCCCGGCGCTCGAGCAAGCCGACCTGGGCATTGCCGTGAGCAAAGCCAGCGATGTGGCCCGCGAAGCCGCCGACATCATCCTCCTGAACTCGGACATCCAGGCGATCCCCGAAGCTTTGGGTCTGGCGCAGGCCACCCTGCGCACCATCAAACAGAACCTGTTCTGGGCTTTCTTCTATAACGCCGCCGCCATTCCCCTGGCCGCTCTCGGCTTCCTCAGCCCCGTCATCTGCGCGCTCGCCATGGGCCTTTCGGATCTGCTCGTGATCGGCAACGCCCTGCGCTTGCGCGCCTGGAAACCCTAACCATGAAAACCTCCCCACTCCAACTCCGGTTCCTCCTCCCCTGCCTCGTCGTCTCCCTGCTCGCACTCGGCCAGTCCCGCCCGCTCTCCGACGGCAAGACATTCGCCGGCTGGGAAGGCGACACCAACCGCACCTGGCGCATCGTCGACGGCGCATTCGTCGGCGGTTCGCTCGAAAACAACATCCCTCAGAACGAATTCCTCGCCACCCACCAGTCGTTCACCAACTTCGTCCTGAAGCTGAAGTTCAAACTCGTCGGTACCGAAGGCTTCGTGAACGCCGGCGTCCAGATCCGCAGCGAGCGCACCGAGGATCCCCCCAACGAAATGCGCGGTTACCAGGCCGATATCGGCGAAGGCTGGTGGGGTGCGCTCTACGATGAATCCCGCCGCAACACCGTCCTGGTCAAACCCGACCCCGCCGATGTGAAGAAGGCCCTCAGACCCGGCGACTGGAACGAATACACCATCCGTTGCGAAGACCGGCGCATTCGCACCTGGATCAACGGCGTGCCTATGATCGATTATACCGAACCGGACCAGACCATTCCCCAGCACGGCCTTATCGGTCTCCAAATCCATGGCGGCGCGAAAGCCGAAGTCAGCTACAAAGAGATCACGCTCGAACGGCTACCCAGCCCGTAATCGCAGATCCGGGCGCCGGCCTTCGGCCCGGCATGGTTCCTGAGCTCGCGCAAGAAGCCATCGAAGCGCCGGCCTCCGGCACGGCGTCCTTCCTACCGCCATTCGAATCCATATCGGAGCAGACCGACTTCTCTGCTGTTCCGCCGACTGCCCAGTCTGGTCCATGGCATACAGGGGCGCTTGTATTTCAGCTACATGCGCTGACGGCGCATATCATTATGCCACAGCTCATGCCACTGGCTGCGTCAAGTGAGTTCTCAGATTAGCGCGTTGGAGATCGCGGACCAGAAGGCTGGCCCAGGCTGCCGTCGGCGCATAGCCCAGGACAGCGATAGTGCAGACCTTGGCGAGCAGGGTCTTGCCTGCCCCCTCGCGGTTGGCCAGGAAGATGAACGCGGGCGGCAGGGCCAGCGACGGCAGCAGACCGA
>JAHDYP010000071.1:0-15099 GCA_023383055.1 Verrucomicrobiota bacterium
ACAGCCAAGCCCCGGGTTCAGTTCCGGAGGTAAATGATCCGGTTGCTCAGGGAGAAGGAAGAAGGAAGAGATGGGGCGCGCTTGCTCTTGCTCTTGATCTTGATCTCCCGCGGATGTTCGTGAAAGGGGAAGGTGGTTTCTTCTGGTGCGGTGGGGATTGGGGGATTTGGGATTTGGGATTGAGGATTGAGGGATTGGGGGATTGGGGGATTGAGATGGGCAGGAGGCGGCATGAAAAATCCGGGGTCGACCCTGTCCTTTGCCGCCGATGTCTGATACGGTTCGCGTCATGGTTTCACGGCGCATCATCGTCGGCGGCGGCGCCGCCGGATTCTTCGCCGCCATCGCCTGCGCCGAATCGCTCCCCGGAGCAGAGGTGTTGATTTTCGAGAAGAGCCCGCAGTTCCTGGCCAAGGTTCGCATTTCGGGCGGTGGCCGCTGCAATGTCACCCATGCCTGCGAAGATCCTCTCGAGTTGAGCCGCCATTATCCGCGCGGCAGCCAGGCCTTGATTGGGCCGTTCCGCCGCTTTGGGCCGGCCGACACCATTTCCTGGTTCGAGCGACGGGGTGTTCTGCTGAAAACCGAAGCCGACGGCCGCATTTTTCCCCGAAGCGACAGCTCACAGAGCGTCGTCGATTGCCTGATGACCGCGGCCCGGGAACATGGCGTCCGCCTCGTCGCCAACCGCGGCGTGACGAAAGCCAGCCGCAATGCCAGCGGCGGATTTCGAGTGACGCTGGCCAACGGCGAGGAACTCGAGAGCGGCCGGTTGTTGCTTGCCCTGGGAGGATGTCGTACGCCGGCCGCGGGCGGCCTGGCGGCCCTGCTTGGACACACGCTGGTCCCGCCGGTGCCTTCGCTGTTCACTTTCCAGGTGGCCCAGCCCGCGCTGAATCAGTTGGCCGGCATTGCTGTCGAGGACGCCGAGGTATCCGTTGCGGAAGCCCGGTTGAAGGGCCGCGGTCCGCTGCTGCTGACGCACACGGGTTTAAGCGGGCCGGCGATCCTCCGGTTGTCGGCCTGGGGCGCCCGCGCGCTGCACGAACTGGACTACACGTTCGGACTGCGAGTCAACTGGCTGCCGCAATTCTCATCCGATGCGCTCGCCGCTGAGATCCAAGCCATGCAAGCGGGGCAGCCGGCCCGCCTGGTCAGCGCCACCCCGCTGAAGCCGCTGCCGGCCCGGCTCTGGAACCACCTGGTTGGTGCCGCCGGCTTGGCCGAGGGCACGCGCTGGGCGGAAGCCTCCCGCACCGCCCGGCACCGATTAGTCCAGCAGTTGGTCCAGACCGTGTTGCCAGTGACCGGCAAGAGCCTGAACAAGGAGGAGTTCGTCACCTGCGGCGGTGTGCGCCTTAACGAGGTTGATTTCAAAACCATGGAGAGTCGCATCACCCCCGGACTTCACTTTGCCGGGGAACTCCTGGACATCGACGGCCTGACCGGCGGGTTCAACTTTCAGGCCGCTTGGACCACCGGCTGGATTGCCGGGCAGGCACTCGCAAAGGTGGGCGGCTAACCCGCACATTTCGGAGTGTTGCCGAAACCGAGGCATGGGAAGCGCAGGCACAGGCGATGCGCCACCATTGAAACGGGCCCGGCCGTCTGCTACAGTTTGTCTTATCTAATCCAGAGTTCCATGAAAGCCACTTTACTGCTGCTCCTCGGGGCTCTCCCAATATCCGGCGGCGCGGCGGACGCCACCCTGATGGCCCTGGGCAAAGGCGTTGAGTATCGGCAGACGAGCGCCTCGGCCCCGGTGCTGGCCGACGCCGATCCCTACCACTTCTTCGTCACGGTGGAGGAGCGTGAGACCGGCTCGGTCGCTGCCGCGACATTCAGCAAGCCCAACGGCACCACGCTTGCCCTGGCGCGGGAAGGGAGCGAACTCGTCTTTGGACAGACCTTCTCGAGTCAATCGGCTTTGAACACCGCATTCCCGAGTCACGGTACCACCCCGTATCGGTTACGCCTGGCCACGACCCACGACGGCGACCCGGAGATCGCGTTGCTGCTCAAGAGCGCCTCGCTGCCCAATGCGCCCCGGCTCTCCAATTATACCCAGGCCCAGGCCGTGGATCCGAGTCTGCCTTTCACTCTGACCTGGACGACCTTCCAAAACGCTACCACCAACGACGCCACACTGGTCGAGATTACCACTGCCTATGGCGACGTCTATTTCAGCGGTCTGCCCGGCGAACCCGGGGCGCTCAACGGAAAAGCCACCTCGCTCACCCTGCCCGCAAACACCTTCGAGACGGGAAGGCGTTACGATTTGTCGATTACCTTCGCCAGAATCGTTGCCCGCAATGAGACGGATTACCCCGGCGCCACCGGTTACGCCCTGTATACGGCCGAAACCTCCACGACGTTGAAGGCACTCGGTTCGTCGCCCTGGCCCGAATCGGCCGCGCTGCGCTTTGACTGCGCGCACGATCCCGGAATTCTCCCCGCCACCGGCACCGGCACCGTCACCCCGTCGTTTTTCAACCCCTTGTCCCTCCGCTTCAACCTCTATTTCACCGTGGTCGATTCGAACCCGCGACCGGAATCCGTCATGTTCCACGGACCGGTCGGCTCGGGCATCGACGAGGTGCCTTCAGCCGGTTATTGGGATTTCCTCGGTCCGACCACGCGCCTCTATTTCATGACCGAACGACCGATCCCTCCCTATCCATCCGGCGGGCTTTACCGCGTCGATTACAGCACACTGGAATTCGCCTACGCCCAGCCCGACCCGGAAATGCAGACCCGGCAGATCCGGGTCCGCCCGTTCATCACGGTAACCGGCGGCAGCTTCAACACCGTCAACTGGGACTATGAAGATCTCGATGGCAACCCCACCGCGACCCCCGCTTATTTCAGTTCACTGACCCTGCGCTTGGATGGGGACGCCGGCCAGTTTTTCCACCAGGATGGCCTCCCCCTTGAACCGCGCTCCAAGAAACTGCCGTCCGCGATTCCGTGGAGCGGACTGCGAAATGTCACGTTTGTCCTCCGTGACAATCTCGGGAACAGCTACCTCAGCCCTTCGCGAAAATGGGATTTCCCCGCCATCACAACTCTGACCCTGCCCAAGGCAGAGCAGTCCACGCCTTACTCAACCACCCTGAGCGCCGGCGGCGGCACACCGCCCTACACCTGGTCCCCTCTCGAATCCCACCCGCCCCCCGAGTGGCTGAATGTCTCCCCCGCTGGCCACCTCGAAGCCCCTTCGCCGAAACCCGGCGACTATCAGTTTACGATTCATCTGGTCGATGCCCTGGGACACGGGGCCGACCAATGGTACGCCCTTGCCGTTCAGGCCCTGCCCCCCACCAACTACCTTCACTGGTGTGCCGCGCACTTCACCGAGACCGAACTCGGCGACCCCGATTTCAGCGGCAAACTCGCCGATCCCGAGAATGATCAACGGGTCAACCTGCTTGAATACGCCCTTGGTTCCTCCCCCAAAAACCACGATCCGACCCCACCGCTGGCCTGCTTGCTCGAACCGCAGGGCCTGATCCTCTCCCATTCCCGCAACACCCTGGCCCAGGACATCCAACTCGAACTGCAAGTCGCCGAGCACCTCATCCCCGCTCCGGCTTGGAACTCCATCGATCAAGTCCTTTCAACCTCGGAGTTCAGCCAAGTCCCGGACCCTCCCGACGAGCACGGCGTCCAGCTCGACCGTTTCATTTTGTCCCTTCCCCTTAACCATCGTGAGCTTTTCTTCCGCCTGGATGTCCAGGAACGGGCTCTCTGACCGTTATTGAGGTTGACCGGTGACACTAATGGGTTCGGTGCGTTGACATTATACTGTTAGAGGGTGGACCGGGATTCCGACTAGCCGTCGGCTCAAGGGGAGATCGGGGTTTGCCGCCATTAGTTGTGTCTCAATGGCTGCAACCCCCTGCATATTGTGGTTATTTCAGCTTTACTTGCCGCCGGCATTGGTGCTTAGCTCCACCCCAGACATGTACCTGAAAAGCCTGACTGTACTTGGCTTTAAATCGTTTGCCGACAAGACGCCGCTGACATTCCAGCCGGGCATTACGGCCATCGTTGGCCCTAATGGTTGCGGTAAGTCCAACGTCGCCGATGCCATCCGCTGGGTGCTCGGCGAGCAATCCGCCAAAGCCTTGCGCGGCGGCGAGATGGCCGACGTCATTTTCAACGGCACGGACCAGCGCAAACCGCTTGGCATGGCCGAAGTATCCCTGACGATCGGTGACGTCGAGCAGGATCATTTGAAGGCCGCCGGGGTCGAGTTGACCTACAACGAAGTGACGGTGACCCGGCGGGTGTTCCGGGATGGCGGCAGCGAATATTTCATCAACCGATCTCCCTGCCGACTCAAGGACATCCAGCAACTCTTCATGGGCACGGGGGTGGGACGCACCAGCTACAGCATCATGGCCCAGGGCCACATCACCCAGATCCTCTCGAGTCGGCCCGAGGATCGACGGCTGGTGTTCGAAGAAGCCGCGGGCATCACCAAGTTCAAGGCGCAGAAACGCGAAGCGCTGCGCAAGTTGGAATCGACGGAGCAGAATCTCCTGCGGGTGGGCGACCTGATCCGCGAAGTCAAGCGCCAGATCGGCTCGCTCCAGCGCCAGGCCGGCAAGGCCCGCCGTTACAAACAGCTTTCGCTCGAGCTCCAACATCTCGACACCCAGCTCGCCCGGCACCAATTCGACACGCTCGAGGCCGAACTAAGCGACAAGCGATCGGCGCTCGATAACCTGCGCCGCCAGACCGAGGCCTGTTCCGACCGCGTGCTGCGCGAGGAGGACGAACTTGCGCAGTTGCGCGAACGGCTGGGCGCCCAGGAACACGAGATCAGCCAGCTCCAGCAGCAGGGCCTCGAGCTCCGCAACCAGATCGAACACCACCAGAGCCGCATCCACTTCAACGAGGAGCGCCTGCGGGAAATCGAAAGGCAACAGGGCAGCACCCTCGCCGAAATCGCCCAGGCCGAGGAACGCCGCGCCGCCGCCGAACAGGAACAAGCCTCGCTCGCCGAGCGCCTGACCGCCTCGCGCACCCTGCTCGAACAGCATCGCCAGACGCTGCGCCTTCGAACCGAATCGCTGCAGCAGACCGAGCGCGAATTGAACGGGCAACGCGCCCGGTTGAGCGAACTGCAGTCCCGGAGCTTCGCCGCCGCCCAGGAACTCTCCCGCCTGCGCAACGAGCTGACCGCCCTCAATCTGCAGAAGCAGGGCAACCTCGTCCGGATCGAAAAGCTGGGCGCCGAGAAAATCCAGTTGGAGGAGGAACGCACCCGGCTGGAGACCCGGCTGGAGGAGTTCACCGCCACCGTGGCTGCCGAGAAACAGGATGCCGCGTCCCGCCGCGGTTCCGTGGCCGAACGCCAGCAGCGCCTCAAGGAACTCCAGGGACAAA
The DNA here is from genome assembly GCA_023383055.1 of Verrucomicrobiota bacterium. Taxonomy (GTDB): domain Bacteria; phylum Verrucomicrobiota; class Verrucomicrobiia; order Limisphaerales; family JAHDYP01; genus JAHDYP01. The sequence goes on from JAHDYP010000071.1 coordinate 5,395, forward strand.
TCGAATCGGTCAACCGGACCCTGGACGAGCGGGTCCAATTGCAGGCCGGACAGAAGTCACGCCTTCACCTTCTGGAACAACTCCAATCCGAACACGAAGGTTACGGTGCCGGCGCGCTGGCGGCCCTGCAGACCGGCCAGGTGCTCGGTTCACTGGCGGATCGGCTCCAGGTCCCGAGCCAATACGTCACCGCGGTCGAGGCGGCGCTGGGTCATCACCTGCAGCTCGTCCTGGCGGAACAGCCGGAAACGGCCGAACAGATCCTGGCCGAACTGCAGGCCAACCGTAAAGGCCGGGCCAGCATCGCGCCCCTTGCGCTGCAACCCGGGCTCAGCCAGCCCCCGCCGCTGCCCGAATCCGCTCCGGGCGAGGCGGCCTTGCGGGTCATCCGCGCCGAGGAGGTGGTGCAACCGCTGCTCCGGCAATTGCTGGGCGACACCTTGATTGTGCCGGAGCTGTCCCAGGCGACTGCCGCCTGGCGGAACGGCGGCGGGAACTACACCTACGTGACCCTCGCTGGCGAAGTGCTTTCCCGTCAGGGCATCTACACCGGCGGCTCGCAGACGACCGACGGCGCCAGCCAGCGCCCGGCCTCCATTCTCGGACGCAAGAATCAGATTGCGGAACTCCAGTCCCAGCTCGCGACCCTCCAGGAACAGATCGAGGAGATCAGCCGCCAGAAAGGGGCGTTGCTGGGCGAGCAAACCGAAATCCAGGCCGGCCTCCAGCAGGATCAAACCGCGCTCCGGCAGCAGGAGTTCTCGATCGCCACCCATGAGGGCGAGGTCAACGCCCTGCGCAACGCCCTCCAGATCTCCCATCAGCGGATCGATACCGTGGTCTACGAAATCCAAAGCCTTGCCACCCAGGAGGAGGAGGCTCAGCGGCAGCGGACATTGCTCACGACCGCCCTCGCTGGCGCCGAGGACCGCGAACGCGCCCTCGCCGACCAACTCGCCGAAGCCGGCGCCGGCCTTGAGACGCTGCAGCAACAACGGGAATCGGCCAATACCGCGCTGACGGAAGCGCGGGTGGCGGTCGCCACCCAGGAGCAGGTGACCGACTCATTCGCCCGTCAACAGGGGCCGCTCGAACAACGGGCGCGCGAACTGACCCAGTTGCTCGAGCAACGGCGCGCGGACATTGGCGGTTTCATTCAACGCAAGGGACAGGCCGAAGCCGACAGCGAGGAGTCGCGCCAGCTCATCGAGGGCCTGGCTCACCGGCGCGAGCAAGTCAACCAGCAAACCGCCGCGGTCATCGGCCAGCGTGACGCCCTGAACGCCGATCTCACGGCGCGGGATGAAGCCCTGCGCGAAGGCCGCCGGCAGTTGACCGAGTTCCAGGATCGCCGCGCCGCGCATGAGGTCGAAATCGCCCAGAAAACCATGGCGATCCAAAACCTCCGTGATCGCATCGAGCAGAAGTATCACCTTCGGCTCGACGACATCCGCAGCGAGTGCATCACCATCACCTATGCCGACCAGGGCCCGGCCCAGGTCAAGACGCTCACCCCGGAGGAAATGGCCGCCGCCGGCGTCGCCACCGATTGGACCGCCGTGGGCGAGCAGGTTGCCGCGTTGCAGCAGCGGATCGACGAGATGGGCCCGGTCAACCTCGTGGCCATCGAGGAATACGAGGAGACGGAGCAGCGCTACCAGTTTCTGACCACGCAGAACGACGACCTGGTCAAGGCCAAGCAGGAGCTCACCGACATCATCAACCGCATCAACACCCAGACCCAGGAGATGTTCGTCGAGACTTTCAACCGGATCCGCGACAACTTCCGGGTCATGTTCACCGAGGTCTTCGGCGGCGGCAAAGCCGACCTCCGTCTCGTCAACGAAGGCGATGTGCTCGAGAGCGGCATCGAGATTGTCGCCCGTCCGCCGGGCAAACAGCTCCAGAGCATCTCGCTCCTGTCGGGTGGCGAACAGACCATGACGGCCGTTTCGCTGCTCTTCGCGATCTACCAGGTCAAGCCCAGCCCGTTCTGCGTGCTTGACGAGTTGGACGCGCCCCTGGACGAATCGAACATCAACCGGTTCATTCGGATTCTGCAGCGGTTTCTCGAGCACTCCCAGTTCATCATCATCACGCACAACAAACGGACGATCGGCATGGCCAATGTCCTCTACGGCGTGACCATGGAGGAACAAGGCGTCAGCCAGATCGTCAGTGTCAGGTTCCACAAGTCCGACGCCGCCCTCCCCGAACATCCGGCCGCACCTTTGATCCCCCCGCCCGCCACGCCGCTTGTCGAGGACGAGGAGGACCAGCCCCACCAGCGGGAGGAGACCTTCGACGTCGTCACCGCCTGATCGACCCTTTCGCCGGGCGGCCGGAATACGGTGTGGTGTGTCCGTCGCCTTTGCCGATGGTTCTCGTCTCCGGGCCGCGCTTTTCCACGATCAGCGTCGTGAACGGGTCGCCGTTGTAGCAGATTTCGTTGAAGAACGCCCACACGGAGGAGTCCGCGTTCACGAACATGGGCGCGAGTTTGCCCGCTGTGGTGGTGTAGCTGAAACCGCCGAGCACCTCGCTGCGCCCGCCGCCGCGCGTGTCGAGCAGCGTGCCGCCGCGCTCGGTCTTGTAGCCGAGTATCCAAAGGTCGCCGCCGTCGTTGCTGAGGTGCGTGCCCTGGTTCTCGATGTTGAGCTGCCGCGCCCAGAGCTTCCGCCTCGTGAGTTGCAGGCCGTGCGTGACGACATCCTCGAAAAACCACTCCGCGCCCTCCGCTTTGCCGGTGCCTGTGAAATCGCAGTCGGAGACGCTCCGCACGACGAGTGTGCGCTTCGTATCCACTTCCAGCCCGCCGTGGATATGGGCGAAATGTTCGAGAAGCACGACCGGCGCATCGCCATCGCCGAGACGGAAGTCTGGATGCAGTCCGACGCCGTAGTTGATCTGTCCGCCGAGTCCGACGATACGGCGGACTTTGCCGCGGATCGTCACGGTCTTCCGCAGGTTGTAACTGCCGGGGAGGAAGATCGTGGTGGCCCCGGAGTCCATCGCCTTTTGAACCGCGGCGGCGGAGTCCGTTTCGCCGGTCGGATCCGCGCCGAAGTCATCCACATTCGCCCACGATTTCGGGTCATCGCGCGGCACCTCGGGCGTCTCCTTCACGGTGAGCCGCAGCGAAGTCGGCGGCGAGGGAAAAGGACTGGTTGCGGGATGCGAACCGTACTCGGCGATCTTCGGTCCTTCGCTGCCCGGTTTGTCCGCGCCTCGAATGCGATACGCGGCGGCGGCGTCCGGGGTGTGCGCGACATCGCCCAGCGCGCGTCCGTATCCGCTCGTGGCGATGTCGCGCAGGAAGATGCGGCCGCCGTTGTAGTTCACGATGGCGGGCTTGTTGGCCGCGTCGCCACGACCGGTGATCTTCGCTTCGAGCAGGCACAACGTGCCATAGGTGGTAAGCGCGGGCACGGCGTTGTCGCTGGTGAATCCCCGGATGCTGATGGACTGTCCTTCATTTACGAAGCCCACTTCCGTCTGTCCGCGCAGCGTGATGTGCTCGAAGACCTGCCCGTTGACCGCGTGAGCCGTGGCGATGCCCCGCCGGAAGCCGACGACTTCGCAGTTCCGGACCAGCAGCGGCCCGTTCATGTCGCGATGCGCCAGGTCGAGTCCGGTGTGACCGCTGCCTGCGGCGGCCAGGAAACGGCAGTCGCGCACCGCGCCGGAGTTGTTCGAGTAAAACTGCAAGGCCGTCGCGCCGGGATTCCCCGCGCCGACATCGAAAGTCAGGTTCTCGACGTAATTGTGGAACCAATCCGCCGAGCCGAACCCCCCACACCACATCATAGCCTCGGGTTTCGTGGCGTCGGTGAAAGTCGCCTCTTTCAGTCGGATGATGCTCGTTTCGCGCGATTCGCCGCACAGGTAGGTTTTCCCCCAGTTGGCGTGCCCGCCGAATTCCTTCGGCCACGTCAGCGTGGAGCTCACGAGGTAAGTGCCGCGAGGGAAATACAACAGACGATGTCGTCCGGTATTCTCGTTGAGGGCCCGTTGCAGAGCCTGGGTGTCGTCGGTCACGCCATCGCCCCTTGCGGAATAGGGCGGTTGGGTGACATCCACCACGTTTCCGTCGGGCGGGTAGGACGCGGCCCGGAGGGTGGGAACAAGGACGGTGAAGAGAATCAGAGCCAATAATTTCATGCGATTGGTGCCCCGGAAATCGGCGGCTGGAACCTACCCGCAAAGCGCCGCCAATGTCCAACCGGAAGGAGATCGGCCATTGAATCGCGCCCTGGAACTCATCCCGCGCGTCCACGGGCCGTGCCCGCGCCTCATCACCCGCCGCTCAGCGGATTTCGCGGTGGTATTCCTGCAGGGATTTGACGCCGGTGCGGCCGGCGCGGTATTCGGCGATGCCGAGGACGGAGGCGCGGGCGGCGGCGGCGGTGGTGAGGTAGGGGACTTTGTATTTGATGGCGGCTTTGCGGAGGTAACCGTCGTCGAACTGGCTTTGCTTGCCGACGGGGGTGTTGATCACGAGTTGGATATCCTGATTCTTGATTTCGTCGACGATGTCGGGGCGCTGGGCTTCGTGAACCTTGTAGCTGCGGTCGGCGGGCACGCCGTGGTTTTGGAGGAACGTCAGGGTGCCCGAGGTCGCTTTGATCCGGAAACCGAGCGTGTGGAACTGGCGGGCGGTTTCGAGGATGGCCGGCTTGTCTTTATCGGCGACGGAGATGAGGACGGTGCCTTGCAAGGGGAGGGCGGGGAGGGCGGCTTCCTGGGCTTTGAAATAGGCGAGGCCGAAAGTGGGGGCCAGGCCGAGCACTTCGCCGGTTGAGCGCATTTCGGGGCCGAGGACGGGGTCGACCTCGGGGAACATGTTGAACGGGAGGACGACTTCCTTGACGCCGACGTAGGGGATGGTGCGGCGCTGGAGGGCGAGGTCCTTGAGTTTGGCGCCGAGCATGAGCTGCGTGGCGATGCGGGCCATGGGCACGTTGCAGACCTTGGAGACGAGGGGGACGGTGCGGGAGGCGCGCGGGTTGGCTTCGAGGACGTAGACGGTGTCCTGGGCGATGGCGTATTGGATGTTCATGACGCCGACGACCTTGAGTTCGCGTCCGAGCCGCAGGGTGTATTCCTCGATGGTCCGCATGTGGCGGGCGGGGAGGGTCACGGGGGGGATGGCGCAGGCGGAGTCGCCGGAGTGGATGCCGGCCAGTTCGATATGTTCCATGATGGCGGGCACGAAGGCGTCGGTGCCGTCGGCCAGCGCGTCCGCCTCGGCTTCGATGGCATTTTCGAGGAAACGATCGATGAGGATGGGGCGTTCGGGGGTGACATCGACGGCGGCAGCGACGTACTGACGGAGCATGTCCTCGTCGTAGACGACTTCCATGCCGCGGCCGCCGAGGACATAAGAGGGGCGGACCATGACGGGATAACCGATGTGTCGGGCCACGCCGAGGGCTTCCTCGAGGTTGGCGGCCATGCCGGATTCGGGCATGGGAATGCCCATGGCTTCCATGGTGTGGCGGAAACGGTCGCGATCTTCGGCGAGGTCGATGACATCCGGGCTGGTGCCGAGGATGCGAACGCCGGCGGCGGCGAGTTCGTTGGCCAGGTTGAGGGGCGTTTGGCCACCGAACTGGACCACCACGCCTTCGGGTTTCTCTTTTTCGTAGATGGCGAGGACATCCTCGGCGGTGAGCGGTTCGAAATAGAGTTTGTCGGAGGTGTCGTAATCGGTGGAGACGGTTTCCGGGTTGCAGTTGACCATGATGGTTTCAAAGCCGGCTTCGCGGAGGGCGAGGGCGGCATGGACGCAACAGTAGTCGAACTCGATGCCCTGGCCGATGCGGTTGGGGCCGCCGCCGAGGACCATGACCTTCCGGCGGGAGCTGGTGGGGACGCGATTGGGTGCGTTGTAGGTGGAGTAGTAGTAGGCGGCTTGTTCGACGCCGCTCACGGGGATGGCGTCCCAGTTTTCGACCATGCCGAGGCTGATGCGGCGTTGGCGGAGGTCGGCTTCGGAGGTGCCGAGGCGCTGGCTGAGGTATTTGTCGGCGAAACCGTCCTTTTTGGCGCGAATGAGCAATTCATCGGGGAGCGGGCGACCGCGGTAATGGAGGATTTCCTGTTCGAGGTCGACGAGTTCCTTCGTTTGCTGGATGAACCAGGGTTTGATGAAGGTTTTGGCGTGGAGTTGTTCGACGGTGGCGCCGTGGCGGAGGGCTTCGTACATGAGGTATTGCCGTTCGCTGCTCGGTTCGTTCAGGGCGTTGAGGAGGTCGGCGAGGGAGCGTTGGTGGAAATCCCTGGCGAAGCCGAGGCCGTGCCGGCCGTTTTCGAGCGAACGGATGGCCTTATGGAAGGCCTCCTTGTAGTGTTTGCCGATGCTCATGACTTCGCCCACGGCGCGCATCTGGGTGCCGAGTTTGTCCTGAGCACCCTTGAATTTTTCGAAGGCCCAGCGGCAGAACTTGACCACCACGTAATCGCCCGATGGGGTGTAGCGGTCGAGGGTGCCGTCTCGCCAATAGGGGATTTCGTCGAGGGTGAGGCCGCCGGCGAGCTTGGCCGAGATGAGGGCGATGGGGAAGCCGGTGGCTTTCGAGGCGAGGGCGGAGGAGCGGGAGGTGCGGGGGTTGATTTCGATGACGACAACGCGGCCGGATTTCGGGTCGTGGGCGAACTGGATATTGGTGCCGCCGATGACGCGGATGGCTTCGACGATCCGGTAGGAGTAATCTTGGAGGCGGGCCTGGAGCTCGGGGGTGATGGTGAGCATGGGGGCGACGCAGAAGGAATCGCCGGTGTGGACCCCCATGGGATCGACATTCTCGATGAAACAGACGGTGATCATCCGGTTCTTCGAGTCACGGACCACCTCGAGTTCAAGTTCCTCCCAGCCGAGGACGGATTCCTCCACCAGGATTTGGTGGACCATGCTGGCGGCGAGGCCGCGACTGGCGACGATGCGGAGTTCCTCGGCGTTGTAGACGAGGCCGCCGCCGGTGCCGCCGAGGGTGTAGGCGGGGCGGATGACGACGGGGTAACCGAGATCGGTGGCGACGCGTTCGGCTTCTTCGACCGTGAAGGCGGGGGCGCTGCGGGGCATGTCGATCCCGAGTTGGCGCATGGTTTCCTTGAAGGCGATCCGGTCTTCACCTTTCTCGATGGCGTCGGCCTCGACGCCGATGATCCGGACGCCGAAGCGGTCGAGCACGCCGGCGCTGGCGAGTTGGGAGGAGAGGTTAAGGCCGGTCTGGCCGCCCAGGTTGGGCAACAAGGCGTCGGGCCGTTCCCGTTCGATGATGTCGGTCAGGGACGCGACGTTGAGCGGTTCGATGTAGGTGGCGTCCGCCATGCCGGGGTCGGTCATGATCGTGGCCGGGTTCGAGTTGGCGAGCACGATTTGGTAACCGAGGCTGCGCAGGGCCTTGCAAGCCTGAGTGCCGGAGTAATCGAATTCGCAGGCCTGGCCGATGATGATCGGACCGGAGCCGATGATCAGGACTTTGCGGATGTCAGTTCGTTTGGGCATAGGAGAAACACCTTTCGCCCGGTTGAAACGTGGGAACTGAAGCGTGGCGCATGCGTTCGGGCGGAATCAGGTGCGCCCACTTATAAGGGGGGGTGCTCCGGTGCGCCAAGTGAAAAAGGGGCCGCGGTTGAAATCCGCGAGTCATCCGGATTTGATTCTCGAGGCACAGAGTGGCTGGCGGCGGGACCGGGGGCGCGGTATGCTGCGTCCCGAATAGAACTTCTGACGCCCGATACCTATGGAAACAAATCAAAGTCAATCTCCTCCGTCAGGGGCGCGGCGCCGCGGCTGGCTCCGCAGGCTCTGCTGGCTGGTTGGTGTGCTGGTCGTGTTGTTGGTGATCGCCGGTTTCGCGGTGACGAGCAGCGCGTTTTTCAAGGGCGTGATCCTGCCCCGGGTAAGCGCGGCGATGAATGCGGACATCACCGTGAGCGGCGCGACGATACGTCCGTTCTCTCGCTTGGAGTTGAGGGACTTGGAGGTGAAGCCCAGGGGTCGGGAGACCTTGCTCACCGCCCGGGAAATCCGGCTGCGATACGATCTCATGGCCATCTTGCGGGGGAATCTGGTGGTGAGTGAAGTGGTGCTGGAAAGTCCTTCGCTACAGGTCGTGCAGCAGGCCGATGGCACCAGCAACCTCGATCCCCTCCTCGGGGCGCAGCCTCCGGAGCAGGAACCGGCGCCCGCTCCGGAGCCGGGCGTCGAGGGCGGGTCGCCGCGCATCGACGTCAAGCGGGTGGTGATGAGCGACGCCACCTTTCGGTGGATCAGGAATCACGCGGGCGGGCGGCGGGATCTGAGCGAATCGAGCGCGGTGCGCCTGGTGCTGGAGGATCTGAAGAACGGCGGCGCCGGCAAACTGGAGGTTGGAGGCGTCATTCAGGTCGATCTCAATCCGCCCGCGCCGGGAACCAACGCCTTGCTGCAGGCTGCGGTGGAAGGCGGATTCCGGTTTGAACTCGCTCCCGATCTGCGGCTGAGTGCGGTTCAGGGCGACGCGCGGATCGAGGTGCGGCAGGCGGGAGGCGCCCTGGGCGACCTGAACGCGTTGCGGTTCCTGCTGGCCTGCGACTGGTCGCCCACGGAGATTCGTGAGCTCACGCTGCGGCTCCAGCGGGCGGGAGTGGACCTGGCAGCGATGACCCTGACGGGACCGTTCGATGCCGCGAAGGGTGAAGGCCGGGTGCGCGCCGAACTTTGGGGGGTGGATCGGCAGTTGCTGAACCTGGTGGGAGCACCCTGGGGCGCGCAATTCAACGACACGAAACTGGCTTCGACGAATCAGTTCGAGCTCTCGCAAGGCGGCGGCTCCATCGCTGCCAGCGGCCGGTTCATCGCCTCGGATTTCAGCGTCACGCAAACCGGTCAGACCACTCCCGAGTTTGATTTTGCGACGGAGTTCGATCTTACCCTGAACCAGAGCGTGCTTGAGTTGAGAACCGCCCGGTTGAACCTGGCGCCCACTCCACGTGCCAGCAACCAAATCGACGCGAGCGGCAGGATCGACCTGACCGATCCAGAGGCCATCACCGGCAAACTGAGGTTCGCGGCCGACACGCTGGATGCCACTGCCATTTACGACGCGTGGGAAGCGGCGGCGCCGGCGCCGGGCAGCACGGTTCCGACAGATTCGACAGTTCCGGCGGCGGACGCGGCGAAGGCCGAACTGGAAGCCAGGTTCCTGCCGTTTCGGGATTTCGTGTGCGAGGTGGAGATCGGTCGGTTCTGGTTGCGGGAAGTGGAGATGACAAACTGGCAGACCCGGCTGCGTCTCGATGGCGGGCGGATGGTGGTGGACCTCATGAAGCTGAACCTCAACGGCGCGCAGGTGGATGGCGTGATGGACTTTAACTTGGGCGTGGCGGGGGCGGAGTATGACTTGAAGCTGAATGCCGACCGGATCCCGGTCGAACCGTTGGTCAATTCGTTCCTGCCTGAGTACCGGGGCCAGGCCAAGGGGGATCTCTTCGGCCAGGTCCAAGTCAAGGGTGCCGGCACCACGGACGCCAGCCTGCGGCGGAATTTATCGGGGCGAAACAGTCTGAGTCTGACCAACGCCGCCATTCAAACGGCCGTGCTCACCAACCTGTTCGGCGTGCTGGAGCGGAGTTCGAGCCTTTATGTGAGGACAGCCTGGCGGCTGCTCGAGCCCACCAGCATCCCGTTCAAGATGCTCAGTCCGCTGCTGACGCGCA
>JAHDYP010000071.1:15109-16678 GCA_023383055.1 Verrucomicrobiota bacterium
TCTCCTCGAAGCTGTCACTGGGCGACTTATCGAATTTGCCTTTGAGCGGCTTCGAAGTCCGGGCCGACATCCGGGAGGGTAACATCAACACGGCGTGCAATCTCTGGAGCCCGGCGTTCATCATGAACGTGGGCGGCAAAGTGGACATGGCGACGGTGCTCACGAACTCGACGATTCGTGACTGGCCGGTGAAGTTAAGCCTGGCGCGCGCGCTGGCGCGGAAGGTGCCCTATCTGGCGGCCCATGCGCCGGCCGACGCGGCCTACGTCCCGCTTCCGGTGCTGTTCAAGGTGAATGGGACACTCGGACTGCCGGCGACGAGCTTTGACGCCGCCGCCTTCGCGCAATGGACCGCTCAGAGCCTGCTCCAGGGCCAAACCGTCGGCGGGGTCGACGCCGGCAATGTGGTTCGAGGCTTGAGCGATTTGCTGGGCGGCAGGAAGCCTGGAGAGAAAGCCGGCGCGAGCCCGCCCCCTGGCGGCGTCAGCACCAACGCGCCGGCCTCGCCGCTTGACGATCTGCTCGAGCGTTTGAACCGGCCCCGCAATTGACGCCGGGTTGTTGGTTCAGGGATTTGTGGGAGGAGCCGGGTTATTGGTCGTTTCCAGGACTCGCGCGTCGCCGTCCTGACGGATTTCGACATTGAGGTCATAGCCAGGCTGGGCCGGAGTGGCGTGGCCGGCTTCGAGGCGTTCGGCGCCGCGTTGTTCGCCGCCATAGAGACCTTGGCGGATCCATTCGAGACGCCGGGCGATGGAGAGTTCGTCCCTGAGTTTACGGATTTGATCGCGGAGCAGGGAGAGATCGGTGAGTTGACGTTCGAGATCGGCTTTCTCGGCCTGGAGCCGTTTGAGTTCGACCAGGAGGAACTCGCGATCGCCTTCGGAGGTGGAGAGTTTTCTTTCGGTTTCGGTAATCTGTTTTTCGAGCTCGGAGAGGATTTCGGTGAGGTTGGCGATTTTCCCGGTCATTTCATCGTTCTGGCCCTCGAGCTTGGAGATGCGGGCGTCGCGTTTGGCCACTTCCTCCGCGGCGGCTTTGGCGGCGTTCTCGGCTTCCTGCTGGGTTTGGGCAAGCTCCAGGGAGACCGTCTCCAGCTTGTTGGAGACCGTCAGGAGTTCCGAGGTCCGTGAATCGAGCCGGGCGAGCAGCGAGTCATTGACGTGTTTCTGTTCGTTCAGCTGGTTGCTGGTGATATTGAGGCCATCCGACAATCGTTCGATGTTCTGAGCGGCCTGTTGTTGCTGATCTTTGGCCTTCTCCTGGCTGAGATAAATAAACATGGCCAGGAAGACGCAGATGATGAGCAGCACGATGACGCCAACTTTGCCTTTCATAAGGGGGGAGGATGCGCGGAGAGGGGGCCTTTGGCAAGTCGCTTCTCCCATGGGATACCGGCCCAAGGCCTTGCAACTCCGCTCAGGTCACCTACATTGCGCACATGGAATTACCGTCCGAGGTTCCGGTGATGACCTTGCCGAACGCCATTTTGTTTCCGCAGGCGTTTCTGCCGCTTTATATCTTTGAGCCGCGTTATAAACGGATGTTGAAGGACAGTCTTAACACGCA
>JAHDYP010000071.1:16688-22785 GCA_023383055.1 Verrucomicrobiota bacterium
ATGTTCACCGTCGCGATGCAGCGGCCCGGTCAACTGCGGGAGAAACCGTCGACCGTGGCGGGGTTGGGACTGATTCGGGCCTCGGTATCGAGGCAGGATGGCACTTCGAACCTGGTATTGCAGGGAATCGCGCGAGTCGAATTGGCGGAGGTGGTGCGTTACCGGCCGTATCGAGTGCAGCGGATTCGCCCTTTGCGGTCGGAGACAGCGGACAGCGTGGCGGTGGAGGCCCTGACCATGAAAGTGCTTGAGATTGTGTCGGGTCGTCTGGCGGCAGGCGAACAACTCATGGCCTTGCCTTCCGGCCATTTCCAGGTGACGGCGGCGGGGGGTGAGGTGGATGACACGACCAACCCGGGAGTCGAACTTATGGCGGAGTTGAAGAATCCCGGGCAGGTGGCCGATCTGGTTTCCTGGACGCTGCTGGCCGATCCGCTGCAGCGGCAGGCCCTGCTCGAGACGTTGGATGTCGAGTTTCGGCTCCGGCGGTTGATCCATTTTCTGATGGCCGAAGCGGGGCGATCGAGCGACAATTAGGGCCATGAGCGAAGCGAAGCAAGACGCGGGTCTCGAGGCCGGCGGTTCTAGCCGGGAGCAGCGGACATCGGCCATATTCGCGAGTCTGGTAGTGAATCAGACGCAGATGGCCTTGATGCTTCTGGGCAAGTTGCCGCATCCCGGTACGGGGCAGACGACAAAGGACCTGGAGGGAGCCAGGCTGTTCATCGATCAACTGGAGATGTTGGAAGAGAAAACGAAGGGTAACCTCGACCCAAACGAACGGAAACTGTTGCGGGATCATCTGACCGCGGTCCACATGGCCTTTGTGGAGGCGGCCGAAGAAGGGGTCGAGCCGACTGCGGCCCAACCGTCCCCGGGAGAGTTGGACAAGGCCGGGGAGGCCGGTGAGAGCCTCCGGGTTCCTTCGGCAGACGCGGCGGAGTCGGCGTCGGCCGGAGAGGGCGATTCACGGAAGAAGTTCAGCAAGAAATACTAGCGGCGCGCCAGCGTGCTACGGTCTGGAGCCGGTATCGGGGTGTCGGGAGCGTCTGGGCGGTGCGAACGGAAACGATGGAAGTGAGCACCTTGGAAGGGTTGACCCTGCTGGTGGTCGACGACGACCTCCTCCTGCGCAGGCGGTTGGTCGCTTTTCTCGAAGGGCGTGGCGCCGATGTGCAGGGGGTCGGCTCCCTTGACGAGACAAAGCGCACCTTGGACGGGTTAGACTTTGATTTCGCCTTGCTGGACATTCATCTGCCGGACGGTTCGGGTCTTGATCTGCTGCGGGGTCGGGCTTTTCCGGAGGGGCTCGGGGTGATCGTCATGACCGCCGAGGCAGGGGTGGCCACCGCAGTCGAGGCGATGCGTCTGGGGGCGGCGGATTACCTGGTCAAACCCTTCGATCTCGAGGAACTGCCAATCGTCATCGAGCGGGTTCGTCGGAGTCGACAACGGGCAAGGCTGGAGGAGCATCGTCGCACTCGCACCGAGGATTCGCTGCTGTTTTTCGGGCCGTCCCTGGAGGAGTTGGAGCGGTTGTTGCGGAAGATTCTCGAGGCGGACGGGCGGATCCGGACGAATCTGCCGCCGGTATTGATTCAGGGGGAAACCGGAACCGGAAAGACCAGCATCGCCCGTTGGCTGCATCACCAGGGGCCTCGTGCCGGTCGGCCGCTGGTCGAAATGAACTGTTCCGCGTTGCCGGAAACCCTGGCGGAGTCGGAGTTGTTCGGGCACGAGCGCGGAGCTTTTACGGGTGCCCATGCGGTGCGCATTGGTCTGTTCGAGGCCTCCCAAGGGGGGACTTTGTTTCTGGACGAGTTGCCAAGTTTGTCGCTCGGCCTGCAGGCCAAGCTGTTGAAGGCTATCGAAGACCAGCGAATCCGGCGGGTGGGCGGGCGCAAGGAAATCCCGGTGGACGCGCGGATCATCGCGGCGACTTCGGTCGATCTTCGCGAACGGGTGGCCAGGGGGGAGTTTCGGGAGGACCTGTTGCATCGGCTCGATTTGTATCGCGTGCCGTTGCCGCCGCTGCGCGAATGGGGTGCGGACATCCTGGAGCTTGCGGAGCGTTTGCTCGCCCGGTTGACGGCAAGACATCGGCTCAGCGGCAAACAATTCAGCGAGGCGGGACGCCGGCGGATTCGAAATCATTCGTGGCCGGGCAACGTGCGTGAGTTGGCCCATGAGTTGGAGCGGGCCGTGGTATTTGAGGAGGGGGATTATTTGGATTTGGAGCAACTGCCGGTTCAGGGCGAACCGACGGATCGAGCTGGGGGCAGTGCGGATGGCTGGTTCAATGCCGGTTTTGTTTTTCCGGAACGTGGTTTCGTATTGGAGGAGGCCATCAGCCATCTTATTCGGCACGCGTTGAAGCAGGCCAATGACAACGTCTCCGCCACAGCGCGCTTATTGGGGGTGACACGCGACTATGTGCGCTATCGGTTAGCGGACCGGCAGGGGGCAGGCGCGGTTGGGGGGGATTCCCCAGAAGACCTTCCTGGCTAGGTGAATGCACCCAAATCCCGGGTGTGCCGGCGGCGGAAGAGGCTGGCGTTCGGATCGTAACATGTTTAACTCAAGCAGGTTAAAAATTGTGCCGACGAATGGATCGCGTTGTGCTGAAGCGGAATTCAATGATTGCACTCGCACCTAGCCGCCCTCGGAACCACACGTCGCAGGCGGAGTGCGTGCATCTCAAGAGCATTAACATGAAGCAATACCAGTTGAATGTCATGATCGCGGTGGCGGCACTTGCCGTCGGCACAGCAGTGGCCCAGGCGCAAACGGAACCGTCTGAAGACCAGGTCCAGCAGCGCCAGGGCGATCAGTTGCAGGTACGTGACCGTGACCAGGAAGGATCGCTTGCCGGGCCGGGGGTAAACCGGCCGGAGGTTCCGGAAGGTCTGTCGCAGACACTGCGCGAGCGGTTGCGGCTGTTCGAAGAGAAACGGGAGGCTTACCTCGCCAGGCAGTTGGAGCTTGTCCGCCAGATGCGCGAAGAGACGGACCCAGAGGCCCGGGCCCAACTGCGCGAGCAACTGCGCGAGCAGCGGCAGGACTGGATCGAGGCGGCCCGAAAAGTCCGGGAGCAAGCCCGGGTTCGGCTGCAGGAGATGAAACGGGAACTGGCGAATCACTCCGAGGTGATCGACGCGGCTCGGGAGCAGGTGCGTGAACAGGTCCGGGAACAGGTGCGCGAGCGTCGAGGCACGGATTAGGGAGCGGATTTGGAGGGGCCGGCGGCGGCGCCGGGCGGTACGGCGCCGGGAGCGACTGTGGTTCATGGAATCAGCGAGCGCGCGCCGGGCACGCCGATGGGTGTGTCCGGCGCGGGTTTTTTGGAAGTCGGCCCAGGGGTCTGTCGGACATCGTCCGGGGACTTCTCTGGCAAGACCGCCGCATATTGTGAGTGACGAAGCGGGAGTTGGGTGGTGTTGGCCGGGCGGTGCTGATGGGCAGGGTGGCGTAATGGCGCATGGGAAATCGCGGACGAGTGCGAGTGTGGTGGATTCTGTGCCTGACCGCTGGGCGGGTGGCCGCCCAGGATCTTGGGTCGCTGCCGATATGGCAACAGGTCACGGATCTCGCTCTCCGGGGGGGCTACAAGGATAACGTGACCCTTTCGAGTGCGAATCCGGAGGCAAGCGCCTTTCTCGAGGCGGGAGTGGATGCCATGGTTTGGCGCGGGTTGGGGGAGCGGAGCCGGTTTGAGGCTCTGTTGTTGGCGGAGCACCTTCAGTATCTTGACTCCGAGCAAGTAGAGCATGAGGAGATGCTGTTCGGCGTAGTGCAAGTCCGGCAGGATGCGAGCGAATCCTGGCGTGGTGGCGGAGGTCTGGAATATCTTTACCAGGACCAGGTGCTTGATATGTCGGCGACGGAGGCGGAGCTCGAGCCCTCGCGGATTCGGGGGCACACTTTCTCGGGGCGAGCGCAGTTGAAGCGGGGCATCGGCGGGGGGGGGGTGGCGGTGGAGGGGGCGGGCACGCGGCGACTCTCCGGGGACTGGGTCGGCGAGGAGGGGGAGCGGGCGCCGGTAGTCGAGTGGAGTTGGCCGATTTGGGAGCGCACGGAAATGGGTCTGAGCTACCAGTATTCGCACGATTGGTACGATGAAGATCCCGCGCTTTCGGCGGAGGGCGAGCCGATCCCCGGGGTCGGGCGGGAAGCCGGGCGGCATGAAGTGGTCTTGACCGGGCGGCATTACTGGGGGGAGGACCGCAACTGGCGTCTGACCTGGAAGTTGGGGGGGCGGGTGAACACGGACCTGGCGAGCGGGTATTACGATTATGTGCGGCCGCAAGTATCGTTGCGCTTGCGCTATCGCTGGGGCGGCTGGGAGTTGGACGGTGGCTTGCGGGCCAACCACTACGACTACCGGATTCAGTGGGCGGATGAAGTTGGGTGGGAACACCGGCGGCGGTCGGAGGTGTATTTCGATTTTCTGATGGAGCGTCGGCTGATCTCCTGGCTGCGGTTGTTTGCGAGGTACGATTATGAGCGGACGTTCGCCAATCGCGAACTGGAAGAGTATGATGTGAGCACGGTCAGTGGCGGGCTGAAGTTCGAATTCTAGCCGGCGCGGCCAATGGGTTTTATGTGTGGTGCGGCGAGCGAGACGGAAATGCGGCGGATGCAGCGGCCAAGACATGTCGAAGGGTGATTCCATTCAGCGGGCGATGCTGAGTTCGCGCCGGGTGCCGCGATTGGTGATCGCCACAACGTTGCTCGTGCTGGCGATGACGATTGGATTGACGACCCGGCAGGTGCGGACGGGGATTCGGGAGCAGATGATCGGGCGGGATGCGGCGGTGTTGCACGCGGTGGTCACGACCCAGCTGGATGAACAGGCGAGCCTTGAATGGGACGATGCCGACGGTGGTGACGCGCTGCGCGCGGTGCTGCTGGCCTCGCGCCTCAAGGGTGTGATCGGCACTCGACTGTTCGCCACGGACGGGACGTTCCTCGAGTCGTTTCCGCCGCTCGTCCGCGAGGCCGAACTGCCGGCGGACCGGCTGCCGGGGTTCCGACGGGGCGAGCCGGGGAGCCGTTATGTGAGCGCGGTTGATCCGGTGGAGATTTTCTACGCGAGCAATGGCAACGGGCTTGACCGGGAGCCACTGCCCCTGCTGGTGGTGGAGGTGCCGATGCACGCCACTTCGGATCCGCGGCTGTTGGGTATTGCGCAGTTCCTGATCGAGGGACACTCGACCGCGGTGGAATTTGAGCGTTTGGACCGGCGTTTGGCCGCACAAGCCCTGGCCATATTTGCGGTGGCGGGGGTGGTTTTGTCCTGGGCGTTAAGTTGGGCTTTTGGGAGGTTGCGGCGGACGCAGGGACTGCTGGCGGACCAGACACGGCACCTGGAGCAGGCGAATTCGGAGCTGGCTCGGGCCGCACGGACGGCGGCGGTGGGGGCGATCACGGCGCATTTGATCCACGGGTTACGGAGTCCGTTGACGGGGTTGCAGCATTACGTGGCGAGTCTGGGCAACGGCGAAGGCGGGAATGGAGCTCAGGAGTGGGAGATCGCCGTCATCACGACGCGCAGGATGCAGTCGTTGATCAATGAGGTGGTAAACGTGCTGCGCGAGGAAGAAGCGGCCAGCGCGTATGACGTTTCGGTGGACGAGTTGCTCGGTTTGGTTCGGGGCCGGGTGGATGGGGTGGCAGCGGAGCGCGGGGTGGACCTCGAGTTAAGCGGGGGCGTGCCTGTCCGGCTGATGAACCGGACGGCGAACTTGTTGAAACTGGTGTTGTTGAATCTGGTGGATAATGCCATCCAGGCGACCCCGGCCGGCCGCCGGGTGCGGGTCGAAGTCGATGGCGATGAAAGGCTGCTGCGATTCCGCGTTCGGGACCAGGGGGGCGGTTTCCCGGAGGCAGCGGTTGGGAATGTGTTCGTGCCGCGGCGTTCAACCCGTGAAGGCGGGGCAGGGATCGGTTTGGCCATCAGCAAACAGTTGGCGGACTACCTGGGGGCGACTTTGGAGTTGGAGTCGAGTTCGACCGCGGGCTGTGTCTTTGGCTTGCGGCTTCCGGTGGGAACGGAGCCTGAGGAATTGGGGGGGTGACCGCGAGGAACGGGCGATGG
>JAHDYP010000071.1:22795-31531 GCA_023383055.1 Verrucomicrobiota bacterium
CCGCCCCCCCCCCCCCCCCCCCCCCCCCCCCCCCCCCCCCCCCCCCGCCCCCCCGACGGTCGAGATTGAGGTGATACGATGAATCGGCAAGTTCACGTTGCGGTGGGATACCGGCTGATCGAATTCGCTGCAGGCGCGGGCGCGGCGTGTTGCGAATGCGCAGCTGGGAGGAGAGGTGGCCGGTGGCGTGGTGGGTGGTGGGTGTCTTGGCTGCTGCTGGGGTTGGTGGGGGTGCGGGCGGCTGAGGAGCCACTGCGGTGGCGTTGGTCCAATCCGGCACCCCACGGTAATAACATCGTGGATCTGGCGTACTCCGCGGAGTTGGGATTGGCCGTGCAAGTGACCGAACGCGGTCAAGTTTACAGCAGCACGGATCTGAGCGCCTGGATTCCCCGCGAGAGTGGGACACGAAAGGCGCTGCGCGCCGTGACCTTTCTGGGGTCGCGCCTCATCATCACCGGAGAGGAAGGCACGGTGCTGTTCGGAGATCAGGTCGATACGATCCGCGTCGGGGTCCTGACAGATGGCCCGACGCCGGACTGGTTGGAGGGGTGCGCCGCATCGTCGGATCAAGTGGTGGCGGTGGGTGACAACGGGGCAATCTATAGCAGCACGGATGGTTCAAGCTGGCAGCGGCAATCGAGCGGCACCTCGACCTGGTTGCGCGGGGTTGCGTACGGGGCCGGGATGTTCGTGGCGGTGGGCGAGACCGGCACGATTTTGAACAGTGCGAACGGCGCGAACTGGGTCAAAGTCTCCAGCGGCACGTCGGCGGACTTGAACCGGGTGACGTATAGCGGAACCCAATTTGTCGTGGTGGGGGATGGCGGAGTGGTCCGGGTGAGCGCGAATGGATCGAGTTGGCAGAATCAGTCGCCGAACACCTCGAAGGATCTGCTGGATGTGGGAATCAGTGGTGCGACGCGCCTGGTGGTGGGCGATGACGAAGTGCGCAGATACGAGAATGGGACGTGGTCTAACGAGATCGGCCGGGTGTTGGGGCCTCCTCCCTGGATGTATTACTCGGTAATGGGCCGGGCGGACGGTTTTTTGATTGCCGGCCAAACGGGGCTGATGGTTGAAGGTCGAAGGATGAGCGGAGGGGGCTTTAGCTGGGAAGAGTGGTCGCCTTCAGCCCGGAACTGGCTGTTCGACATGGCCTGGGTGACGAATTTGTATGTGGCGGTGGGGGACCGTGGCACCGTGATGACGAGCGTGGAGGGAGTCGATTGGGATTTGGAGGTGGTGCCGGAAGGGTTGGCAAGCGCGGTCCTGCTCGGGGTGGGCGGCACGACGAACCTGCTGGTGGCCGCGGGCAGCCAGGGCAGCCTGATGATCAGTCCCAACTTGGTGACCAACCTGGTTTGGACCAACGATTTCGGCACGGTCATCACCCAGGAACTGAGCACCCTCGGGTTGGTCTGGCATGCAGTCGAACCGCGGCCGGTGACGAACGACTTGCAGGGAGTGACCTTCCATGCCGGCCGGCATTACGTGAGCGGTGGAGCCGGGGCAGTTCTTTCGAGTGTCGATGGCTTCGAATGGTCCGTACACCAGGCGCCGACCACGAAGTTCCTGAGCGGGATCGCGGGATTTCCCGGAGGTTTGGTGGCGGTTGGGGACGATGGGGCGATGGTGCTCAGCGCGATGGGGGATGACTGGGTGGCGTTGCCGGAGTTGACGACGAATTGGTTGTATCGCGTGCGTTACTTGAATGGGACTTTGCTGGCGGTCGGGCAAGGCGGGGTCATTTACGCCAGCACCAACGCGGTGAATTGGGAACCGCGTGTCAGCGGCACGACGCAATGGCTCAACGATGTGAGTTGGGTGGACGGGCGCTATTACGTGGCGGGGACGCAGGGGACGGTGTTGATGTCGCCCGACGGGCTGGTGTGGACGTCGCTGGGCACTATCACCGCCAAGTCCCTCTATGCTCTCGCCACCGATGGCAGTTACCTGCTCGCCGCAGGGCTCGAGGGCGTCATCGTCCGAGCCCCGTTGGTACCGGATTTGACGCCCATCGAGATCCTCGCCTATTCGCGTCTGGATGGACCGGAAGCCGGTTCATACCAGAATCTCTTCCTGTTCGGGGGGCGAGTGGACCAGCGCTTCACGCTGGATTACGGAACTGTGGGCGAGGGGGGCGGTTGGACGACCGGGCCGCTCATCGAGTTCCTGGGCCGTTCGGGGACAGTCTATTACCTCCAGACCGTCTCGGGTGGGAACTCTCCGCCGACCGAGTACTACCGCGGCACGATGGTGCCGTGAGCGGCCGGGGTGCTTCACCCGGATGAGGGGATGGATGGGGGATAGTTCCCATCGTGCGGGAGGGTGACCTGGCGCGCCGGAATGGCGCAGTTGCTAACCAGTTCATTTCCAGACACTTCAATTGAGAAACAAAACCAACCGCGCCGCGCCGCCTGGCAGGAGGATTGCGAATCCATCAGGCGATGATTCGCCAGCGCACCAAGCTCGAGGGCCGGAACGGGACCGGACTGCCGGCCCGAAACGGGTTTCCGCCCGTGATCGGCCGCCGCTTGACCTGTTGTTTCGCCTCGGAAGAGGCCCAGTTCGTTGTAGAATTGTCTCGGGCGGCGCTTCCGCCAGGCGATCCAGCGCTGGAAATCAATTTGCCCCTTCGAGTCCGGTCAAGGGCCGCGGGAGCCGGTGCGAGCGTGTGGCTGCCGGCCCGCCGTCCCGTGTGTGCGGGAATGCGCGGAACCGCGCCGGATTGACCGACGACGATGAGGTGAAAGCCAGTGAAGCCCGCGCGGTTTCGATCCGCGCGGGCTATTTTTTCTGGGTCGCGGCGTTGCCCGCGATTTCCGCCAGGTGCGCGAAGTTGCCCTCTTCGCAGCAGCGGACAAAGCCTTCCGTGACGGTCTTCAGCTCTTCCCAACGGTCACGGATGCAGCGGGATTCGGATTTGGAGATGAGGTTATCGGCGGCGGCATTGGCGATTACGGCGAGGAGATCGGCGAATTCCTGAACGATGTGATTGGTGGCGGGGATCAGGAAATGCGGGTGCGGCCAGTGGGATTTGGGATTCTGGATGAAGAAACCGCCGGCTCGTTCGCAGAGCCATTGGATGACCCGGAGATCGCCAGTGGTCCTAACCAGGGCTTCGATCCGATCGAGCGGGTTGGCGGCGCCGCTCCCGGTGCCTTCGTCCGGTTCGGCCCATTTGTAGATCATGGAGAGGGAAAGGCCCAGGTCGGCGGCAATCTGTTTGGCGCTTGCTTTGGCGATGACTTCATGAAGCAACTCGTGGGATTCCATGGGCCGCAGTTTAGCAGAAGCGCCCGGCGGCGAAAGCGAGTATTTTGCCTGGGAGGACCGCAGGCGGCCGGGACCGCCCGGTTGCGGCTAATCCCGGCCCTCGTAGTGGAACTCGAGGATGGTGCGGGAGTCGGTTCGGAGATCGCGCATTTCCAGGTTTTTCAATTCCCAGCGATCGTTGACCTTGGTGAAACCGCCAATCTCGAATTCCTTGGCCGGCCGGTTGTCGCTGCCGTAAGCCTCGGCGATGATGATGCCGCCCGTCTTGATATCGACCCAGGAGCGAACGCGGGTGTAACCGGCGGCGCCGGGTCGCGGGTTGATGCTTTCGAGCACACGACAGGAACGGCCTTTGCGCATGGTCAACCGGGTGTTGCGATCGATGCGCTGCTCGGGCCAATGGAGAAACTCCAGGCCGAGGTCGGCCAGCCAGAAATCGGATTCAGCGAAGGGGATCATGGCCCGGTCGCCGGCCAACGTGACACTGCCGGCGGGCTGTCCACCGGCATCGACGCGTCCGCTGAGTTCGTAGACGGGCGCGGCGTTGAGTTGGTGGGTGACGGCGAGTGATACCGGTGGCCGCGTTCCGGAGGGGAAAGTCTCGTAGATGTGCTGCCATTGGTCGGGGCGCGAGACGACGCGGTAGCGGAACGGCTGGCTCGTTCGACGGCCATCGGCATGGCGCACCCGGATCAGGCCCGTTACCTCGAGATCTTCCGGGGGCACCGCGGAACGTAGTTCGGCCGCCAGGGCCGCGCCTTCACTGACGGCCGAGGGTGGCTCCGCGGACCGGGTCAGCCCGGCTGAAGCCAGGGCCAGGAACAGGGTGGACCAGAGAGGGAGGCGCCAGTTCATCGGGGGCGGAGCGTCAGGGGAAACACGTCGTCGATCCGGCGCACGAAATGGAATTCGATTCTCGCGCGCACCTCTTCGGGCACCTCGACCCAGTCTTTGCGGTTTTCCTCGGGCAGGATGACATGGCGGATGCCGGCGCGGTTGGCGGCGAGGATCTTTTCCTTCACGCCGCCCACGGGGAGGACGCGGCCGCGGAGGCTGATTTCACCGGTCATCGCGACATCGGAACGGACCTTTCGTCGGGTGAGGAGGGAAGCCAGGGCCACCACGATCGTGATACCCGCGCTTGGCCCATCCTTGGGCGTCGCGCCGGCGGGCACATGCACATGGATGTCCTGCTTGTCGAAATCGCGCAGGTCGAGATCGGTCAATTTGGACTGGCCGCGCAAGTAGGTCAGCGCGGTCTGGGCGCTCTCCTTCATCACGTCGCCGAGGGAACCGGTGAGCAGCAGCTTGCCATTGCCCGCCATGCGGGCGGCTTCGATGAAGAGGATGTCTCCGCCCACGGGATTCCAGGCCAGGCCGATGGCCACGCCATATTCACGGATGGTCTCGGCGGTTTCGGTGGTGAACTGGGGCGGCCCCAGCAGGTCGGGCAGTTCCTGGGCACGGATCGAAAACGGTCGGACCACGCTCTTCGCGTCGACCAGCCTGCGGGCTGCCTTGCGGGCCACGGCGGCGATGACGCGTTCGAGTTGGCGGACGCCGGGTTCGCGGGTGTATTCCTGGACGATGCGCCGCAGCGTGGCGTCGGGCACTCGGACGAGTCTGGGTTTGAGACCGTGTTCGTCCAGTTCGCGCGGCAGGAGGAAGCGTTTGGCGATCTGCAGTTTCTCGGCGGAGGTGTAGCTGGGGAGTTCGATCACTTCCAGCCGGTCGCGCAGGGCGGGATGAACCGGATCGAGCCAGTTGGCGGTGGTGACGAACAGCACGCGTGACAGATCGAAGGGCAGATCGAGATAGTTGTCGGTGAAGGTGTGGTTCTGTTGTGGATCGAGCACTTCGAGCAAAGCGGCCGCGGGATCTCCGCGGAAGTCGGACCCCACCTTGTCCAGCTCGTCGAGCAGAATCACCGGGTTGTTGCTCTCGACCCGGCGCAGGCTCTGAATGATGCGGCCGGGCAGGGCGCCGACGTAGGTGCGGCGGTGCCCGCGGATTTCGGCTTCGTCGCGCATGCCGCCCAGCGAGATGCGGGCGAATTTACGGCCGAGGGTATCGGCAATGCTCCGGCCTAGGGAAGTCTTGCCGACCCCCGGGGGGCCGACGAGGCAGAGGATGGGGCCTTTGAGTTGGCGCTTGAGTTTGATGACGGCGAGGAACTCGAGCAGGCGGTCTTTGACCTTGTTGAGCCCGTAATGCTGGGCGTCGAGGAGCTTGGCTGCGGCATCGAGGTCCACTTTGTCCTCGGTGGATTGGGACCACGGAAGATTGATGAGCCAATCAAGGTAGTTGCGGGTGACGGTATGTTCGGGGGTCGTGGGTGGGATGCCCTGGAGCCGGTCCAGTTCCTTGAGGGCGATCTTTCGCGGATCCGGCGGGAGCTTGAGGGTTTCGATTTGCTCGCGCAGGCTGTTGATCTCGCTCATGAGGGGATCGGCCTCGCCCAATTCGCGCTGGATGACGCGGAGCTGTTCGCGGAGAAAGAAATCGCGCTGGCTCTTGTTCATCGAGGAAGCGACTTCCTTCTGGATCTTGGAACCGAGCGTGAGCACCTCGAGTTCACGTTCGAGCAGCGGCAACAGCCGGGCAAGCCGGTCTTTGACGGCGGTGCTTTCGAGCAGTTGCTGACGCTCTTCGAGGCTGAGGTTGAGGTTGGCGGCGACCAGGTCGGCGAGGCGTCCGGGCTGTTCGGTGTTGAGCACCGCCACCTTGATTTCATCCGAGATGGCGGGAGAGAGATTAATGATTTCCTGGAACTGACGCTGGGCGTTACGCGCCATGGCGGTCAGCTCCAGCGAGTCCTCGACCACGTCGCGCAAGACCTCGATCTGCGCCCGGAGATAAGGTTCCTCCGATTCGTAAGAGGCGATTTTGAAGCGGCGGAGTCCTTCGACGAGCACGCGGACCGTGTTATCGGGGAACTTGAGCATCTTGAGCACCCGCACGGCGCAGCCGTGATTCCAAAGGTCGGCCGGCTTGGGGTCGGCCACTTCGGACCGCTTCTGCAGCGCCAGCCCGATGAAGCGATCGCCGGCCACAACGTCGTCGATCAGCCGGATGCTGGCGGCGGAGTCGACCTGCAAGGGGGACACCATCCCCGGGAAGATCACCACGTCCGACAGCCCGAGGATCGGCAGGATGGAGGGCAGGGACTTGCCACCGGGGCGCGGAGCGGCGCTGTCGGATCCGCCCGTGGACGGTCCCAGAATGCTGATAAACTCGGTTTCCGGTGAGGTCATGGATTGGCCACTCTGGAGGTTAGATGCAGAGGGGCTCCAAAAAGTTCACCCCGATTCAGTCCTCACCGGATTCGATCGGCACCGAGATGGCGGATGGGGAGGGTACCGATTGGTTGGGGACGTCGATACGGAGGAAGCCGTTCTGGTAAGCCGCGCGGGCGCGGCTGAGCTCATACCCGGGGGGCAGTTCGATCATGACCTCGAAGGCCCCGTAGCTGATCTCCATGATGAGGAACCGGCATTTGGGCGCGCGACAACCGTCAGGGCGATGCCCGCTGATCTTGAGCCGGTTGCCGTCGATCGTCAGTTCAAGATCCTCTTTTCGCATGCCGGACAACTCGACCTTGATCACCAGACCGGTGTCGGCGACATACACATCCGTGTTCGGCACCCAATAGGTGTCTCCGCTGGCATCGGACACGCCACCCGGGTGGCGTTTGATCGAATGCAGCGACGTCAAAGATTTATCCAAGCCCATGCGATAAAAGAGAGTATCTCAAATGCCTCAGGTGTGCAACAGACTCCTTGCGCAACTCAGGGATTTCGAATTATCCATCTGGGGCGTTTGCCTCGACGCGCCTCATAACGCAGCGAGGCGCCCACCGTGGGAATGTTCAGGCCGGAACAACTGCAGGGGCTGTGGTTACGGGCCGAAAAGGGCTGGCGCCCCCGCCATATGCCCCGGAGCAACAGCGCCGCCGCCGCCGCCACGATCGCCATAGAGACAAGTTGCTGCCAGTCCACGCGGTCACCATAACCAAGCAGAGCGACTTCGCAACCAAGATCTGTCCCGTGGTCGGGGGAGAAACCACGAACCTGACATCTTGTGCGGTCCTTCGCGCCAGCCGTCCTGCCGCCCTTCTTCCCAACCTCCTTACGCGCGGCATGAGGCAAGCCCCCAGTGCCCGTCGTCAAGCCTGCCGAACCGCCTGCTCGATAGGCGCGCAGCCTCCCGCATAGGCGTGTCCGGATTGCGCATCTTGCTGTCAATCAGCAGTTACCATTCGCCAAATAGAGTGACAGGTTCACTGCCGCACCCCTTCCGATGTGTTTGGCTTCGAAGATTCCTTGTGACATTCTGCCGCGGATCGGCCCTAGGTTAGTTGAGCGGGAAGGTGCCAGCCAGGGCTGAGCGTCCGCCGCTCGACCCAAGATGAATGCGAGCAATCCCAATTCCGCGCCGGATCCCGCAAGCGGGCAGCAGCAAACCCGGCGGGTGGAGACCACGTCGGAGACACTGGCCGACCTTGCTGGAATCCTTGACCAGTATCTGGCCGATCTTCAGGCGGGCGGGAATCCCGACCGCGCCCGGCTGCTGGCCGAACACCCCGGGCTCGCCAGCCAGCTGGCACAGGCGCTGGACGGGCTGGAGTTCATCCATCGCAGCTCGGCAGCCGCCCCGGCGGCGCCGGCACGGCTCGGGGATTTTCGGATTGTGCGCGAGGTGGGGCGCGGCGGGATGGGCGTGGTTTACGAGGCGGAGCAAATCTCGCTGCGTCGGCGCGTCGCGGTGAAGGTGCTGCGTTTCGGTGCGGTGGCGGACGAGATGGCGATGCAGCGTTTCCAGCGCGAGGCGGAAACCGTGGCCCACCTGCATCACACGAACATAGTGCCGATCTTCGCCATTGGAGCGGAAGCGGGTGTGCATTACTACGCGATGCAGTTCATCGAGGGCCGCGATCTGGCCGAGTTGGGGCGGCGTGGCGAAGGGACAGGCGGCCCGGCCGTTCCACTCGAGCCACGCCAGATCGCGGATTGGGGTTTGCAGGCGGCGGAAGCGCTGGTGCATGCACATCAACGGGGCGTCATTCACCGCGACATCAAACCGTCCAACCTCATCCTCGACCACGACGGCCGCATCTGGTTGACGGACTTCGGCCTGGCGCGGCGGGTGGACGACGTTGTCCTCAGCGTGGCCGGCGCGCTGCTGGGCACGCCGCGCTACATGAGTCCCGAGCAGGCGCGCGCTTCGCAGGATCCGGTGGATCATCGGACCGACATATACAGCCTGGGGGCGACGCTCTATGAACTGGCCACCGGCCGGCCGATCTTCGAAGCAAGCACGGCGCATGAGGTATTGTCGCAAATCCTCCACCACGAGCCGCGCCCGCCGCGGCAGTGTCGTCCGGATCTGCCGCGCGACTTCGAGACGATTATCCTCAAGTGCCTGGCCAAGGAACCGGCGCAGCGTTACGCGACCACG
>JAHDYP010000072.1:0-23488 GCA_023383055.1 Verrucomicrobiota bacterium
AGCCAGGCCTTGTACCGTCTCTGCCAGGTGCCGAATGAGGTTGGGTCGCTCTCGATATCATCCGACGGCGCCTGGCTGGCAGTCGGGCAGGCCGGAGGCGAATTGTCCGTGTGGAATCTGTCCACGCGGCGCAAGACCGAACGCCAGCCCGCCCCGGCGTGGCGGGGGGAAGCCATGTTCTCGCCGATCGCCCCCCTGCTCGCGTTCAGCTACGGCGAACCGGTCGGATTCCCGCCCAGCCAGGATCGGGTGCAGCTCTGGGACGCGGTCAACCAGCAGGCGGTGGCCGATCTGCGTCTGGGAGGAAACTGCCGGGGGCTGGCGTTTTCGGCGGATGGACGAACTCTGGCCACCGCCACCGCGAATGGCGAACTGGTAATTTGGAACGTGTCCGACGGGGAACGCCTGGCCGTGGGATACCTGCCCGGCGGCCCCCGGGGGATCGGCCCGCCCGTGCGGTTCTCGCCTGATCTTGGCCTCGCCGCCTGCGCCTTGGAGGGCGGCCACCTGCAATTGATTGACACCCGGACGGGCCGACAGATCTGGACGGCGCCGGCGGCCGAAGAGAACCTGCGTTGCCTGGCTTTTTCACCGGATGGCCGGCTGCTCGCCTCGGGTGCCGGCTTCGTCGAGTCCGCTATCCGACTGTGGGAGGTCGAGACCGGCAGGGAATTGGGTCGCTTGGAGGGCCATCGAAGCTGGGTCAGCTCGCTGGCATTCTGGCCGGACGGCAAGACCCTCGCCTCCGCCAGCGCGGACCAGATGATCCACCTGTGGGATCTGGCCAGCCTCACCGCGATAGATACCTTGAGGGGGCATCAACTGGAGGTCTGGAGCCTCGCGCTTTCACCCGATACCCACCGGCTGTTCAGTGGCAGCAAGGATGGATCGGTCTATGCCTGGGACTCACGCCTGCCGCGCAACCCACCGCTGCCCACCCGGACCACGCTGCGGGAGGGCATCCGGTCATGGCGCTTTTCCCCGGACTCAAGGGCCGTGCTTGCGATCGATGGGGAAGGACGGGTGATGAGCCTCGAGGGTGAGCAGTTCACGGACAAACGAACTCTGCTCGAGCTCAGTGCCCGGCCGTTCTGGGCCGAGTTCTCCGCCGACGGCCAATTCCTGGCGGCTACCCGCGGTCCCGAACAGCTCGAGGTGTGGCGGATCGCCGACCAGCGGCGCTTGCGCGAGATTCGTCTGCCCCGGCGCGGGGCCTTTCCCGTGATGCTGCTCCCCCGTTCGAATCATCTCTTGACCCGTCACTTCCGGGATCGCTCCTTTCATGAATGGGATCTGACCACCGGCGAGGAGGTCCGCACCTGGCGCAACGAACCGCTCCCGGCCATGCCGCGCACCTTTGCCTGTTCCCTCGACGAACGGTGGTTTGTCATCGCCGACGATCAGGGCATGGGCTGCATCCGGGATCTGATGGCGAATCTGGAATGGGCCATCGATTTCAACCTGAAGCAGATCTCGAAACTGGCGATTTCGCCGGATGGCAGCCGCCTGGTGGCGGTCAGCACAACCGGCAAAGGCGGCATCTGGGATGTCCAATCCACCCGGAAGCTGGCCAGTCTGGGAGGCTTTGTCCTGGGGATGAACTCGGTCGCCTTCACCCCGAACGGCAAACGCCTCGCCATCGGCAGCAGCGGCGGCGAGGCAATCAAACTGTGGGACGCCGACGGCGCGCACGAACTGCTCACCCTGTCCGGCGAAGGGTCGCTGTTCCATTCGGTGGCGTTTTCGCCGGACGGCAACACGCTGGCGGCCGCCAACGCCAACGGCACCCTGCATGTCTGGCATCCGCCCTCCGCCGCCCAGATCGAAGAGCGCGAGACGCAGGAGGGATGCTTCGCCTGGTGACCCCTTGTCCCGAGTCCGGCCATGAAACCACAATCCTATGTCATCGTCGTCGCCCTGTTCCTGGTGGCGATATTCCTTCTCTGGCCTGGCAAGCAGAGCGATTCCCTCCCGCCGGCCCCTGCGCCTCAGGGCCCGGCATCAACCCTCGAGTCTCCAGCCCCCGTCCCCCGCTCCCCGGAGCTTTCCCCGCTCCGCGAGGGCAGTGAGGGTTCCCCCCGGGGGGCGCGTGTGCCGGCCATGGTTGAAATCGAGATGAACCCCGAAACGCCGCCCGAGCAGAGCCTGCAATGGCAAATCACCCGGCAGCAAGCCCTGCTTCAGGCGCTCCAACGTCATCTCGACGCGAGCGAAACCCGATGGCGGAACGCCACCAACGAGGCCGATCGCCAGGTCTTCCACGACCAGATCCAGGTGCTCAAGCAGGAACTCTCGCTGCAGACGGAGGCATTGACCCGGTTGCAGAGATCCATCGAGCCGGCCGGTTCGTCCCTCGATACTCCCAAGGTTCCAGGCACCACCCCGGAATAGCCAGGCGGGGCCTCGGACCAAATCCGAAATCCGCATCTCGAAATCGTCCAGAAGCTTGTGGCGACTCCGTTTTCCGGTAAGCTGGCCGGGTGATACAGAACGCCGCATTGGATGAACTGCTGCAGCGGGTCTGGGATGGCGCGCGCATCGACCGCGCCGAGGCCATCCAGCTGGCCGCCCTGCCGATCGAGGAATTGGGGGCGCTGGCGGACCGACGCCGTTCCCTGGCCAAGGCTTCGGCCTACGAGGGACGCGGCAATCAGATTGTGACTTATATCGTCGATCGCAACATCAACTACACCAACGTCTGTAACGTCTACTGCAAGTTCTGCGCGTTTTACCGGGTCGAATCCGATGCCGACGCCTACGTGATCGGTTGGAATGAACTGGATCGCAAAATCGAGGAGACCCTCGCCCAGGGCGGCACCCAGATCCTCCTCCAGGGCGGACATCACCCGAAGCTTTCGCTGCAGTGGTACCTCGATCTGCTGAGCCATGTGAAGGATAAGTTCCCAACCATCAACATCCATGGTTTCAGTCCGAGCGAATTCGTTCATTTCCAGGAGGTCTTCCAGCTGCCCCTCGAGGAAATCCTCAGCCGGTTCGTCCAGGCCGGTCTGGGATCGATCCCGGGCGGCGGCGGAGAAATCCTGGTTGACCGGGTGCGACGCCGCGTTTCACCGCTGAAAGCCATGAGCGCCGACTGGCTCGGCGTGATGGACACGGCGCATCGGCTCGGACTGAAATCGACCGCCACCATGATGTTCGGACACGTCGAAACCCTCGAGGATCGGATCGAACATTTCGACCGCGTCCGCGAGCAGCAGGATCGGACGGGTGGTTTTACCGCATTCATTGCCTGGACTTTCCAGGCGGAAAACACTAAACTCCGCGCTCCGACTGTGGGAGCGCACGAGTATTTGCGCATGCAGGCACTCAGCCGGATCTATCTGGACAATGTGGCCAACATCCAGAGTTCCTGGGTGACTCAGGGGCCGGAGATTGGCCAGCTGGCTCTGAGGTTCGGCGCCAACGACCTCGGAAGTGTCATGCTGGAGGAGAACGTGGTTTCGCAAGCAGGCGCCACGTTCCGGATGAGTGTCAACGATATGCGACGTCTGATCCAGGACCTCGGCTACGAACCACGGCAACGCGATAACTGGTACCGGTTGCTGGCCTGATGAGTCGCGCGCTGTCATCACCGGCCGACCGCCGCTCTCCACACCCGGATAGTTGCCAGCCATGAATGCGAACCACTGTGCCAGCGTCGTAAGGGTAACGCCTATGTCGAGTTGGTTTGCCTTTGCGCGCCGCCTGCTCCCCTGCGCGGTCGCCGCCTGTTTCCTCGCCGCCTGCCAGGCACCCAAGTCCCCCGACCCCGGACCCGCCAGCCGCGCCGAGCCGGCCCCCGCGCCGCCGGAGAAACCCCGCGAAGTCGCGCCGGCCACCGAGAACCCCACCCACGATGAAGCCATCCAGGAGATCCTGGACCTGGCCCGTCGGAGCCAATGGGAGGAAGCCGAGATCAAGGCCTCGATCCTTTATGAGATGGATCCGATGGATCCGGTCAACGAACGGGTTTACCGCTGGGTCGGGAAACAGCGGCAGCAATACCGCAACCGCGCGATCGAGGACGAGATCCGGGAAATCGATGCCAACAACTCGAGTTTCAATCCCACAATTCCGGATCTGCTGAAGGAGAACAAGGATCGGGGCTTGCCGCCGCGCAAAGACATCCGGGACGTGGTCGATCAGATCGAGAGCACCCCCTACATCCCCGGCACCTACGGCCGCACCAACTATCAGAGCGGCCCGCTGTTCGATTTCACCCAGCCCGAAGGCCGCATGGCCAAAATCCTCGACAAGCAGATCTCGGTGCACCTGGACAACGCCACGCTCGAAGACATCATCTTCAAGGTCGGCCAGGCCGAGGGCATCAATTTCGTCGCCGACAAATCGCTCCCGGCCTTCGCCCAGAAGCTCAGCTTCAACGCCGACCGGGTCCGGATCCGCGAGTTCCTCGATCACGTCTCCCGCAACTACGGCCTCCAGTTCCAGATCGGCGAGGATCTGATCTGGATTGTCGATGCCAAGGATCCCACCAAGATTCAAGAGGAAACCCGCTTCTACCGGCTCCGCAAAGGGTTCGTGCTTCCCGCCGAATACGGCGCCACCGAGATCACCCAGGTTCGCCAGACCGCCAACAACGTCACCACGGTCACGGAGACCCGAAAGATCGACAAGTTCGTCAACGACGGCACGCCGGCCATGCCCTCGATCGAAATGGCGATCACAAACCTGTTCACCGGATCGAAGTGGATGATCGATTATGAACGCAACCTGATCGTCGCCCGTGGCACGCGCGAACAGCTCGAGGTGCTCGAGAAGATCATCCAGGAATTCGATAAACCCATCCAGCAGGTGCTCATCGAGGCCAAGTTCATCACCGTCTCCCAGCCCGCCTTTCTCCAGTTGGGTGTGCTCTGGGAAACCGGCCGGCAATTCGCCGCCGCGCGGTCACCGACCGACTTCACCGGGCTGGTCCAACCCAGCAGCGTTCCCGGGGTCGGCCTTGGGCTTCAGGAGACGTTCACCAACATCCTCGACAGCCCCACCCTCAGCGCCACCATCAGCGCCATCGAACAAAGCGGCGAAAGCCAGACTCTCAGCGCCCCCAGGCTCACCGTCATCAATAACCGGCCCGCCACCATCAGCGATGGCAAGATCCAATACTACTACGAGGAATATACCGTCAAAACCACCATCACCGAACGCAGCTCCGCTTCCTCTTTCGTCCCACAGGGCAAACCCACCAAGCTCACCGCCGGCGTCGAACTCGATGTCCTCGCCAGCATCGGCGGCGATGGCCAGAGCATCACACTCGCTCTCAATCCCAGGGTCAGCCAGGATGTCAAACTCGTCACCTTCGCCACCTTGAGCGACGTCGATGCCTCCGGCAATATCATCAGCACCTTCGACATCAAGTTGCCCGAATCCCGCACCCAGGAACTGGCCACCCGCGTCGTGGTCGGCTCCGGCCAGACCGTCGTCATGGGCGGCGTGCTCGAACGCGAACAAAGCACTTATGTCGAGTCGGTCCCGGTCCTGGGCAACATCCCCCTCATCGGCCCCCTCTTCCGCCGCCGCAGCGAAATCGACAAGCCTCGCTACCTCCTCATCTTCGTCACCGCCACGATTGTGTCGGAGACGGGCGAGTTCATCGTTTATCAGGCGGAGGAGGGGAGATAACACCGTGCCGGCGCCCATGGCCCAGTTTGCCCTTCGCCTGCCATTCCTGCCTCGGAAGCGTCTTTTGGCGATCGATCCGGGCGGCAACTGCGTCAAACTGCTCCTGGTCGAGGAGGTCTTGAACCGACCGCAGATTATCCGGCACGAATTGATCGAGATCCAGAGCGCCGGTCTCCTGTCGGAAGAAGAAGTGTTCCGCCACGCCCAGGATGTGATCCAGGATCTCGGTCAATACCCCATCGCCCTGGCCATCCCTCACTATCGCGCCCTCTCCCAGACCATGGATCTGCCAAACGCCGAACCGCAGGAGATCCGGCGCTTGATCGAAGCCGAAACCGTCAAATTGAGCGGCCTGGGCGAAAGCAACATTGTCTACGATTACGTCGCGCTCCAGCCCTACGGCCGCCACAGCAACCCATTCTGGGTCACCCTCTGTCGCGAAGCTGAAATCCAAAGCCAGGTCCAGCGCTGCGGCCTCGCCGGCCTCGATCTTTGCGAAGTCACCACCACCGCAAACGGCCTGACCACCTCCTATCTCGCCCTGGAACCGGACGCGGATCAGGTCGTGCTGGTTGACTTTGGCGCCACCGGCACCGTGCTGGTCATCCTCTACCGCGGTCAGGCCATCTATGCCAGCCACTTCGCCCTCGGCGGCGACGCGCTGACCGACACCATCGTCTCGACTCAGGGTGGCTCATTCGAGCTCGCGGAAAGTCTCAAACGCTCCGAGGACCTCGAACCCTTGGCGCCCACCTCACCCAGCGCCGGCGCCCTCACCAATTGGCACGCGGAGCTGACCCGCACCCTGGATGAATGGGCCGAGGAACAGGCCGACCTGAACCTGAACCCGCGCGAGTTCCGCGTGGTGCTCGCCGGGGGCGGTTCGCTGCACACCGGTCTGATCCCATTCCTGAACCGCCTGGGAACCTTGCGCTTCGAACCCTGGCCTTCCCCGGGCATCTCCCGCTGGCCCGGACCCCGTTTCGCCGCCGCCTACGGCGCCGCCCTCCAGCACCTGGGCAAGAGCCGTCAGCCCGTCTCCCTGCTGCCGGCCGCGGTGCGCCAGTTCTGGCACGGACACCATTCCCTGAATCTGGTTCACTCGATCGTCTTCTTTCTCCTGTCGATGCTCGCCTTCTTCCTGGGCCTGGGCACCTGGCACAAGCACGAATTGCTCAAAAGCAAGGAAACCCTCCTGACCCAAAGCCAGGCCGCCCTCAGCAAGGCGCGCCAGACCGAGGAATTCGCCCGCCAACTGCGACGCGATTACCAGCATTTGCTGCCGCTCATCGAACACCAGCGTCAAACCCTCGATACCCTCCAAACCCTGGCGCTGCTGCAGCAGACCCGCAGCAACCAATCCTATTGGTTCGTCCTCTTTGCCGACGCTCAGAGCTATTTCGCCGCCCGCCCCTGGGGCGAAACCAACCCGCCGCCACCTGCCGCCACCCCGGTCGCCGCCCAACCGGTGCCCCCAGGGTTCATCACGGAGTTGTGCCTGCCCGAGCAAGGCGACGCCATGCGGCGCACCCTCAGTCAGTTGGTCTCTGATCTCAAGCAATCCCACCTCTTCCAGAACGTGGATTTGCTGGCCGCCGACCGCCGTCGCAGCCTGGTCGATCCCGCCGTCCTGCTGCCGGAACATTTCGCGCTCAGCCTCGAACTGCCTGAAAACCGCTTCTCGACCCCACCGTCGGTTGCCGAGCCCAAAGCCCCCAACCACGCAGGCCCAAGTCTGCGGCGCGCATCCACCGCCGATGAACCGCCCCGGGACAAGCCGGGGGCGCTCCCCAATAACCGAGAACCCTGAAGCGATCCATGTTCGCCGCCCGAAAACGTAGACGCGCCCAGAACGGCATGCTGCTCGCCGGACTGGGTCTTTGCCTCTATTTTCTTGCGGTGTACCAGCCCTTGTCACGTCAGGTCGCCGCGCTCGACCAACCCCTGCTCAAGACCTGGCAGGACCTGGCCCAGGCGAGTGCCCAGGTCACGAGCCCGGACCACACCCAATTGCCGAAAATCGATGCCGCCTTGCAGTCGGTCCAGGATGCCCGGGCCCTCCTCGAACGCAGCCGGCAGGCGCTGGTCGCACGCATCCGGCCCGCTCCGCAACTGACCGAACGCATCAACAGCTCCTTCCAGCTGATCGAATTTCAGAACGAACGCCAGCTTGCCACCGAACAAATCTGGCGCTTGGCCCGTCAGAAAAAGGTCCAACTCGACCCGAACCTGGCTGGCGGCTTCCCCGAGTATTTCGCGGATCGCCGTCAGCCCGCCCTGCTCTGGGCCCAGTTGCGCCTGCTCCAGGATGTGCTCAACACCGCCGTCTCAAGCGAAGTCTCCCGCATCGAATCCATCTCGTCACCGGCCGTCGAGGTCCATTCCGCGGAATCCGGACGCCCCGATTATCTGGCGAATGTTCCGGTCGAAATCGAACTCGTCGGCACCGCCAACGCCGTCCAGCGGTTCCTCGAGTCCATCCCCTTGCGCGCGGAGGAAATCCTCGACCGCGGCCTGCCCGAAGCCGCTCCCGGCAAACCCGCCTATTTCATCGACCGCCTCTTCCTCCGCAAAGAGGCGCGCGATAAAGTCGACGAAGTCCGCCTGCGCGCCGTCATCCGCGGTTTCGTCGAGTTGAACGGCGGCGGGCCCT
The DNA here is from genome assembly GCA_023383055.1 of Verrucomicrobiota bacterium. Lineage (GTDB taxonomy): Bacteria > Verrucomicrobiota > Verrucomicrobiia > Limisphaerales > JAHDYP01 > JAHDYP01. Next base: position 8,294 of record JAHDYP010000072.1, read on the forward strand.
GATCCGACATGGCCATGCTCAAAGCTCTCAAACGTGATCGCTGGATCGCCACCCTGCTGCTCGCGGGGTTGCTAACCCTCCTGGTCCTCGTCCTCAGCGATTACGGAATCGGCCTGCCCCAGTTTCCCCGGCCCGCCCGCGAATCCGAGAATTCCCTGATCCCGATCTCCGAAGCGCAGCTCGAGGAACTGCTGGCGCCCGGCGGCGTCCCGGTCCTCCGTTCCACCAACCTGAGCAACCCCTTTTTCACCGCCCATTTCCAGCCCCCCAAACCGCCTCCGCCAACCACCCGGAAAGTCAGCATGATTTACCAGGGTTTCTTCCAATCCACCGACGGCGACAAGCAGGCCTTTGTGCGGGTCGACGACGCCAACCTCACCGTCGCCCTCGGCGCGCCCATCGTCGCCGACCTCAACGTCAGCGAAATCGAGGTCCGCACCCTCACCGTCACCAACAGCGCGTCGCGGACGAACGTGCTCGAATTCAACAAGACCGTTTCTGTGGAGGTGCCCGCGCCATGACCACCGATCGTGACACCACCGGCCGGGAGGTCGGCGAGCTTCTGCTCGAACAGGGCAAACTCACCGAAAAACAGCTCGAGCAGGTCCGCCGGCGCCAGCGCCGCCTCAGTCTCCCTCAGCACCGCGTCATCGTCGAACTCAACTACGCCTCCGAAGAGGATACTTACCGCGCCCTCGGGAGCCTCAAAAACCTCGAGTTCATCGATCTCTCCAACGCCACCCTGACCGCCGCGGTCCTCGAGCAGGTGCCGGTCAAACTCATTCTCCATTACCACATGATGCCGCTGTCGCTCGACGGCGAGGTCCTCACGATCGCCTTCAGCGATCCCCCCAAACAGATCGAACTCGGCAACCTCCGACTCCTCCTCGGGAAACGGGTCAAAATCGTCCTGGCCACCCCCAGCTCCATCCACGCCGCCATCAAAACCCATTTCGGCCTCGGCGCTGAAACCATCCAGCGCTTGCGCGCCGAACGCGGCCTGAACGAGTTCGATCAGGAGATCGTCTTCGATGTCAAACCGGCCGTCGAAGACGCCGCCGTCGATGCCACCATCGCCGATCTCGTCGACCAGATCCTGCTCGAAGCCCTGCGGCTCCAGGCCACCGATGTTCACCTCGAACCCTATCCTTCCGCCATCCGCCTCAAATACCGCATCGACGGCCTCCTCCAGAACATCCCCGTTCCCACCGATCTCCGCCAACTCCACGGTGCCATCGTCTCGCGCCTGAAGATCATGGCTGGCCTGGATATCGCCGAAAAGCGGCTCCCGCACGACGGCCGCATCGCCATGAAAACCGCCGGCGAGGAGTACGACCTCCGCGTTTCCGTCGTCCCCACCAAGCATGGCGAAGCCGTCTGCCTGCGCATCCTCGGCCGGCAAAGTCTCTTCCTCGATATGGGCCAGCTGGGGATGGAACCCCACCAGGAAGCCATTTTCGGCGATCTCACCCGCCTGCCCCAGGGCATGATCCTCCTCACCGGACCAACCGGGAGCGGCAAAACCACCACGCTCTACGCCGCCCTCGCCCACGCCAACGACGGCGAACGCAAGGTCATCACCATCGAAAACCCCATCGAATACCAACTCGACGGCGTCACCCAGATCCAGACCCGCGAGGATATCGGCCTCACCTTCTCCGCCGGCCTCCGCAGCGTCCTCCGCCATGACCCCGATGTCGTCCTGATCGGCGAAATCCGCGACGTCGAAACCGCCGAAATCGCCGTCCGCGCCGCCCAGACCGGGCACCTGGTCTTTTCCACCCTCCACACCAACGACAGCGTCAGCGCCGTCACCCGCCTGCTCGAGATGCGCATCGAGTCGTTCCTGATCGGCTCATCCCTCGTCTGCAGCATCGCCCAGCGGCTCGTCCGTCGCATCTGTCGGCACTGCCTCGAACCCGATCCTTCCATCCCCGAACCCCTGCGCGAGGAAATGGCCCAGGCCTTGCAGCTGCCCCCCGCCGAGATCAAGGCCAGTCGCGGACGCGGCTGCGTCGAATGCAACCAAAAAGGCTATCGCGGACGCGTCGCCATTTACGAGTTCTTCCTCATCAACGATGCCATCGCCGACCTCATCGGACCCGAAGTCAAATCCGGCCAGCTCCGCGAAGCCGCCCGCGCCTATGGCTGGCGCTCGCTCCGCGAACAGGGCTGGATCAAAGTCCAGCACGGCCTGATCCCCATCCTCGAACAGGAACGCATGACCCGCCGCGTCGGCACCGGCCAACTCGCCACCGTTCGGTAAGGGCTCCCCAGGCATCAACTCTCCCGCTCGCCCCAACCGCAATGCCGTCATCCGCAACTGGCCTGGTCACCGGCCCCGTTGCCGCAGGCTGAGCTCAGCGGTTTCCCGTCAAGCTCAGGCGATCGAGTTCCTCCATGCTCCTCCGTTTCTCGAGGAAGTGCCGGTATTTCTCCTCTTCCTCAAGCGTCCACGCGTGCGCCTCCCGGTAGTCGCCACAGAATGGCACCAACAGGTCAATCCAACCGGCGAGTTTCTCGGTCTCATCCGAACCCAAACGCACATCATGGTGACCGGCCGCCAGCATCGCGAGCAAACCGCTGCGAGCCGACCCGGCCGCATACGGCGGCAGCAGCGTCGGATCGGATTGCGCGCTGATCCAGTTCACCAGGGCATTGGGAGTGCCCGCCAGGTAACGGGTGCCTTCAAGCCATCGTTCGGTGGCGTGCACCAGCGCCAGATAGCTCGCCGTCCAGTGGCGCTTCGCCAACTCCTCCGTCACCGGCTTGTCGCGCAAGGTGAAGGCGACCTCGGCGTCGCCCTCGCCGGAACGGGAACCCGCCGCCACCGCCGCCGGCCCCAACTCGAGCCCCAGCCGTTCCTCCCATTTCGACTCGTCGTGGTGGCAACGGACACAATGTCGATCCAGGATCGGCTGAATCTCGCGCTGGAAACTGAACCCGCGCGGTGGTCCATGAAACGGCGTCAACTCCCGCGGACCCGCCAGGAACGCCAGGCTCGGCGCGGCCGGTCGAGGCGAGCTGTTCTTGGACTCGTGGCACCCGACACAGGAGGCGTATTCACCCGGTTGGAGCGTGACCCAGCTCCGCATCGTCTGCACCGCGAAACCCTGCGCGTCGATCGGTTGGAAATACAGGGGCGTGCGCGCCGGCACGGTGAAACAGGCCGAACCGTCCGGGTAAACCCTGGCTTCGCCCAGCACCACCTTCACGTCCCAACTGCCGTTGCCGATCGATACCGGCGTGCTCACCAACGCGGCGCCCGCCGTGCCCCCATTGTAGTTCCAGCCAATGCCCGCGGCCCGATACTCCAGCGCCACCACGCGCAGCTTCCGGATGGTCCCGCGCGCAACGCCGGCCAGCCCGGGCCCGACGTAAATATCCTGCAAATAGCAGACCGCGTTCGTGCGACCGGTATCCGTGGCCGCCGACCGCGCGATCGGGCGAGACCTGGCGGCCAGGGGTACCGCCTGATTACACGAAATGTCCGGGTCCGCCACCAGCAGTTCCCGTCGGCCGCCGGCGGTCATCCAATACAGCTTGAAGCGCGGGGGCGATCTCGACCAGCCGAGCGGCGCCGCCGTCACCACAAACTCCGATTCCGACAGCGGATAGGGATACTGAAACAACATGCCCTCCTGGCCATAGGCATCGATGCGCTCGGCGGGCGTCTCGCGCACCGGGGCGATCAACCGCGCCCCGGAGTTCTCCTGCCGGCCCAGGGCGGGGTCGACGATCCCGAGCTGGCCCACCTGCTGGGTGTGATGACCGGAAAAGATGGCGACGACCTTGCCCGTGCCGGGAATGCCCCGGGCATGCAACAAGGCGGTCGGGAACCACGAATTATTGCCGTAAAACTCGGTCTGGCCCGTGCCATCCGGGTTCATTTGAAACAAACCCTGGACGAAAAGCTGGCCGCGGTCGTTGTATTCCCACCGAGTGTAAACCACCCGGCCATCCGGCAGCACGGTGGGATAGTTGTCGTGCACCTGGTCGAACGTGAGCCGGCGCAGGAACCGCCCGTCGCGCGCGCAGGTGTAAAGGTTGCTAACCTCCGTCCACCAGCAATCCACGGTCTGCACACAACGGGTCGAATTGAACAGCAGTTCGTCATTGGGCAGGTAAACTCCCTCGTAATCCGCAAAGCCCAGCCCGTGCGTCAACTGCTTCACCCGGCCGCTCCCGACCTCGAGTTCATACAGATGGTAATCGTCCTCGCGATCGGACCGCTTCCACGCAAACAGAACGCACCGGCCATCCCAGGAAACGTCCGGATCCCGGATCACACCCTCCGGATCCTCGATCAGGGTCCGAACCTCCGCCGACGCCCCCGCCAGGCTGAGCCGACAAAGCGCCGCGCCGGGCTGGAACTGCCGCTCATGCTGGGCGTCGGATTGGCCCTCGGTGTAGGCATAGTGCGACCCGCCCAGCGTATGATGCCGGGTAAATACCCACTCGGGATACCGGCGCCGCAAACCTTCCAGGCGATGCTCGCGTCGCAATCGGGCCGCCCGCGCATACAGCTCCAGCCAGCGCCCGGGCTCGGCCGGTTCGGCGCCGTTCACCAAACCGTCAAATTCGCGCCGCAGTTCTTCCCCCGCGGTGCCGAGCTCGGCCAACACCCGCGCCGCCGCCGTTTGTGCCGTGCCACGGAATGTGGACGCCGCCAGCCACGGCGTGAAGTCCGATCCCGCATCCTGCAGACACCAATCCCACGGCACCGGCGATTCCCGTTCAAGCCGGATCGAGAGCCGTTCCGCCACCGCGCCCAGGGCTTCACGGTCCCGGGCGAGTCCGACCGCTTCCGTTTGAGCCTCGAGAATCGCCGCCTGCCACTCGGCAATTTCGTCAGGGATCGAACTTGCCGCCGTGGCCAGGGCACAGCTGAGTCCGCATGCGAACCACCATCGGCGAACCCCGCAAAACCGTTGCCGGGCGGGTTGATGATCGGGAGAAGAGATGATGGCAACGCGCTTCATGGACGGACCAGCAAGTTCACGGCGTGGTGGTTCAATAGCGTCCCACCTCGCGGTTGTCGAGCCACGAGCTGTTTGCTCCGCTACCTCCTGCGCGACCCATGTGACTGTGCCACACGCATTCCGGGGCCCGCAGCTTCCGATTCGGCTATTTTCTTGTCCCCATTTTTCTGTCTGAACGCCCGGGCGTCGGGACAAGAATATGGGGACAAGAAGATGAGGGTCGCGGAGTTGCGATTAGGGTTTGGATCTGGTGCTTGGCCGATGCCGTTTGGGGTGGGGGTGGCAACAGGGTGACAGGTTCAAAGTGAGATGAACGCTTCTCCTTGATGGCCAGGATTTTAATCGTGAACGGGGTTGACCACCTTTATCCCTGACACCAAGGCCCACGCTCTGAGTGGGTGGAGTGGGCGGAACGGCTTTGGCGATAATGGTGACGACGGAGGTCGCGACGAAGGCCTCGCCGAACCGACGGACCGCGTCGGCAAAGCCCGCAGCGCGGGCGAGCAAGGCGCTTTGAGCTGGTTGCGCAACCGGCTGCATCGCTGACTTGCCTCCGCAGCTGAGCCAAAGCGGTGTGGCGCTCCGCTTCCCGCCGCACCTCGAGGCGCCATAGTCCCGCGCTGGGCGGGACGACGGCGCCTCCAAAACGCTCCGCGCGGTTCGAGGGCGCGTCGTGCTTCCGCCAGGTTCGCTCGCCTTGCGTGCCGATTATCGGAGTTCTCGACGCGCCGGCATTCGGTTCGGCATTGCCAACGGACAGGGAACGACATGGTGACAGGTTCGTAGGGTGCCCTCCCAGCTTCCGATTCGGTTATTTTTTTGTCCCCATTTTTCTGTCTGAACGCCCGGGCGTCGGGACAAGAATATGGGGACAAGAAGATGAGGGTCGCGGAGTTGCGATTAGGGTTTGGATCTGGTGCTTGGCCGATGCCGTTTGGGGTGGGGGTGGCAACAGGGTGACAGGTTCAAAGTGAGATGAACGCTTCTCCTTGATGGCCAGGATTTTAATCGTGAACGGGGTTGACCACCTTTATCCCTGACACCAAGGCCCACGCTCTGAGTGGGTGGAGTGGGCGGAACGGCTTTGGCGATAATGGTGACGACGGAGGTCGCGACGAAGGCCTCGCCGAACCGACGGACCGCGTCGGCAAAGCCCGCAGCGCGGGCGAGCAAGGCGCTTTGGCTATCCTGCCTCGCTGAAAAACGGAACTTTGGACGTGACATCTCGATGGTCGCTCGAATGATTGACCCCGAAATCACGCGAACACCTTCCCTCTTAAGAATGCGCATCCAGAATCCTTTCAACCGTAACCCACCCGGGCTCGAGATACTCGTGCTCTGCTACCTCCTCGCGCTCCCCAATTACCTAGCCGCCGCCGCGCCGATCGCCGACCGCGAACTGATCCGTGACCCCGCTTTCGACCTCGGTTTCAGCGTGCTGGCCCTCCCGGCCGGCGGCGGAGAAATCGGCCGCATCCAGCCAACGGGAACCCTCCTTGAGCCGGTCTGGCAACTGGCGCAGTGGCACAGCCGGCTTGTGCTTACCAACTTTGCCGCGCCAGACACCGGAAGCCTGTGCGTCTCGAACGTGGCCAAGCGGCTCTGCCTCGAACGGTCGCCCAGTCAAGACTCCATCCTCACCCTGCATCTCGATTCACGACCGGAATACCAAGGCCACCTGCGCCGCAGTCTCTCGCAGCCCTGGGTCCATCTCCTCGTCCAACAGGAGATCCGCGACGCGCCGACCCTGGCCGATCTGACCGGGCTCCGGCTCCGGTTCCAGGCCCGCTTGCGCGACGCCGAAACCTTCCGCCCGGAAGGCTACACCCCGTCGCTGCACGCCGCCCAGTTCCAGGTCGTGCTCACGTTGAACAACACCCGGCGCGAATCAGCCGGCTATGGCGATTACCTCTGGTTCGTCGTGCCAATCTACGACGATCGCTATGAGACGCCGCCGGAATACATCGCCCGGGATTTCGCCGTCACCCGGGGTAAACTCATCTACAACCCGGGCGCCGCGGCCCTTGGTCTGCCGCCGGCCCGCGTCGGCGAATGGCTGACGGCGGACATCGACCTCCGGCCGTGGCTCGAACGAGCGCTCCACACCGCCTGGAACCAGGGTTACCTCCAGGATTCGCGCGACCCGGCCGATTATCGCCTCGCCCACCTCAACTTGGGCTGGGAAGTCCCCGGCCTGAACCGCGTCACCATGGACCTCCGCGGCCTCAGCCTGCGGGCGGCCAAACCAAGCTTCGAATGCCCGTAACACTCCTGCCCCGTCGGCCGACACACGCTCCCGGCTCAGGCGCACCACCCGGCTGGCCAGATTGGAATAGCGCACCCGCACCTCGACGTTCCGGGTTATGGCTCGTCCAGGGGGAGTAAGCTGCGGAAACCCACTTCCCAATCTCCCGCATAATGCGGCCGATCATGGCCACGAAATGCCACCCGGCAGCCCCAAGCTCTGGAGGAGCAGGCGCCACCGCGATAAACGCGCTCATCGGTTTCCCCGCTGCCGCGAGGGTCGGTTACCAGCACGGAAGGATAGGATCGGTCATGATACCAATCCCAGCACCATTCCCACACATTGCCGGCCATATCCTGGAGCCCATATCCGTTGGCGGCGAAGTAACCCGCCGGGCTGGGGTAAGGGTTGATCCCATCGCTGAAGGTGGGATGATAGCCGGGCGTGGGGCCAAGGTCGTAGGGTTCTTCCAAGCTCTCGTACGAACTGTAGTAATTGGCTTGGGCGTGACCAATGGTATTGCCCGTGGGAAATCGTTGCTCGCTCGGTCCTCCCCTCGCGGCCTTCTCCCATTCCGCTTCCGTCGGCAGCCGGTAACCGCTGTCCCACCTCACCCACTCGGCACGCACGTCCACCCGACCGCTCCGGTACACCGTCAGTTGCTCCGTGCCGGTGTAATAGGCCGGAGCGCGGTTCTCCATTTCCGATCGCGCATTGCACCACTTCACGACGTCATACCAACTGACCCTATAGACCGGATGACCGTCGGTCGCGCCAGCACCGATGTTCTCGAAATCGTAACCGTTCTCGGTGCCCCAGATTCGGACCGCATCCCATAGCGCCTTCGTCACCTCCGTACTGTCCAGATGGAACCCGCTCACGTAAACCGGGTGGACCGGGAGTTCGTCGGGGTTCCCCTCATTCCACGGGTCGCCCATCTGAAAGAGCCCGGCGGGAACGAACGCCATGCGGGGCGGCGAATGCGGATCCAGGATCCGAAGGGCGGTGACCGATTGAGTCGCAGGAACCCGCGCGTAGTCCGACCAACCGCCGGGATCCGGGGGACTGCCTGGGCTCGGCAGGATCGCAGCCGACTGGACCGTGAAGGTGGCGTTGGTCGCCACATTACTCCAGGTGAGGTACCCATTTGCGTTTAACTCGACGATGCTGGTCGGTACAGGACCCGCAATCCGGAAGAAACGCGCCTGCTGGGCTTGTGCATTTGGCGCGAGTGCCAGAAGGGCAACCAGCAGAGTGCAGCTGGGCTTTTGCATAAAATGCTCCCGAGGTTATGGCATGCCGATCACGCGTCCGCCATCCGTCAATTCCATTCCCATCTCCAACTCATAGGAATTCGCTGTGGGGTGTGGTGGCAGCATGGCCAAACGGAGGGAGTCGTTCAAGGTGAAATCGCAACGCGCGAATCGCGCGCCGTGCGCGTTACCTTCATATTGATTGGCAGAGGCGCGCATTCTCTTTATGGTGCCGCCGATCCATGCACGCCTCCGTCACCAGTTCTCAGTTCGTGCGCCCTTCCCGTCCCTTCGCCCGCTGCCGACGCCACCTCGCCATCTGGTGCGGGTTGGGGCTCGCCGCCCTGTCGCTCCATGCCGGCACCGGCCGCATCAATTTCGTCGAGACCGACGTCGACCTTCGCTCCGATGGCTCGGCCGTGGTCGCCTACACGGTCCAGTGGCAGGTGGTGTCCGGTGAATTGCACGGGTTCACCTTCGCCGGCAACGACCGGCTCGCCGTCGGCCGCTTCGCCTCGGAATCGCACGCGGTCGATTCGGCGGGGAACCGTTACCAGCTCGAGATCACCCCGGTCGGGCCCGGCAGCTATGACATCCTGCTCGCCCAGGGCCGCGGCGTCGGCTCGGGCGATGTGACCTATCGGTTCTGGTTCCCGACCAGTTTTGCCCAGGCCGGTTACGTCGCTCCAACCGTGGCAAACGACGGCCGCGTCCTGGTCGTGTTCAATTGGTCGCCGGTCCAGTGGGACGAAGCCGAGCGGCAGGATCATTACACGCTGAAGGTGCTGACGCCGCACGTGCTGCCGGCGGACGCCGATCCGCGATCTTACGTGGAAACCAACCGGCTGGTGCTGACCGAACCGTGGGTCAACCAACGGTTTCGCATCGATTACCAGCGCGGCGAACAGGACCGGCTCCGGCTCCTGTTCCATCGCGACCGGCCGGGGAACCGCTTCGACATGCGCACCCAGTTCTATCTGCCGGCCGAGTGGTTCGATTTCCCGGAGACCCCGGCCGCGCTTGCGGAAAGCCCGACGGCAATGGTCCCGACGTGGACCGCACCCACGACCGGCCCGTTTCCGGCGCCGTCGCGCGGTTTCTCGCGCTGGACCTTCCTCCTGGGGGGAATAGTGCTCATCGCCCTTTTCCTGCTGATTGCCGGCGGCAAGCAACGGAGCATGGTGACCGCCCACCAGGGCCTGCGCGATATCCGCTGGGAGAACCTGGATTGGACCCCGCCGAAGCTGGTGCTTTCGAACTTCACCAAGCCGGGCAAGGTCTGTGAAACCCTGACACCGCTCGAAGCCGCCTTTTACCTCGGGTTGCCGTTCAAGCGGATCGTGAGCGGCATGCTGAACTCGATGGCGCTCGAAGGATGGCTCGAGATCCAGTCCGAATCCCCCTTGCGCGTGGTGGTCCGCCAGTTGCCCGATGCGCTCGAGCTGAACGAATACGAGCGGATCTTCTTCGACTCCCTGGCCGACGACGGTCAACTGTCGCAGGCCGAACTCGAGCGCCTGATGAACACCGCCATCGCCAACATTCGCGAGAAAGCCTGGGACGCCGACGTCGCGGCCACTCAACGGTTCTATCGAGAACGGATCGATGCCGCCCTGGGCGAGGCGAAAGAAGCAACCGACGACGTCCGCGGCACGGACTACGGTTGGTACTGGTGGTACCACAACACCCACCCGGGCTATCATCGGCACTACCACCGCTCGCGCGATCCCGATCCGTATCACCACGAATCCGCCATGCCGGTCGTGGCGGATCATCTGATCTCGGGGCCGGTCTCGACCGACCTGGCGTTGAACCTGAATGTCTGCCACGATGCCTGTCACTCGGCTTGTCATTCGGCTTGCCATTCCGCCTGTCACTCAGCCTGCCACTCCGCCTGTCACTCGGCTTGCGTCAGCGGAGGTTCCCGATGAATCCCGCCTCCCTGTGCGCCACCACGGCGCCCGCGCCGACCGGCAGCGCCGCCGCCGCGGCCTGGCCGGACCTTTCGTGGGTGGATGAGTTCATTCGCCGCGTGCGCCCCTATATTCACGTGCGGGCCACGGACGGGCTCCTGATCAAACGCCCCAACCAGGCGCAGAAACTCAACCCGACCGGCGTCCGCGTGCTCGCCGCCCTGCTCGCGGGAGACTCGTTCGATCAACTCGTCGAGCGCGTCGGCCGCGATCCCGCCAGGGTCCGGCAGATCGGGCTGTTCCTGTTCGAGGTAAAGCGGTTCCTCGAAGGCAACCTCACCGGAGCCAATGCCTCCGCTGCCGTCGAGTTCCAGCCGTTGCCGGTCAACTTCTCCCCCCTGCCGGTCCTGGCCGAAGTGGCCCTGACGCGACGCTGCCAGCTCCGCTGCCGGTTCTGCTACGGCGCGTGCTCGCCCGAGGCTGAGTCCCGTGCGTCGACCGCCGTCCAGATGACGACTGCCGAAGTCGCGCGCGTGCTGCGGGTCATCCGGCACGACGCCCAAGTGCCCTCGGTCAGTTTCACCGGTGGCGAACCCACCCTGCGCGGCGATTTGCCGGAGTTGATCGCCGAAGCCAAAACCCTGGATCTGCGCGTGAACCTGATCACCAACGGCACGCGGATCGACCGCGATTACGCCCGGCGGCTGGCCGATGCCGGTTTGGACTCGGCCCAGGTCAGCCTCGAGGGCGTCCGCGCTTCCACCCACGATCACATGACCGGCGGCCCCGGCTCCTTCCAACGCACGTGCCAGGCCGTCCGCCACCTCGCCAACGCCGGCCTCCACGTGCATACGAACACCACCATCACCTCCTTCAATCTCGATGATTGCCCGGCCATGCCGCGGTTCGTCAAAAACCAGCTGGGCCGCGACCGTTTCAGCATGAACCTGGTCATTCCAACCGGCCGGGCGGCCACCGACAACAGCCAACAGGTCCGTTACCGGGAGGTAGGTCGGGTCCTCGAGGCGATCCTGGCCGAGAGCCGGCGGGTCGAGGTCGAGTTCATGTGGTATTCCCCCACGCCGCTCTGCCTTTTCAACCCGATCCCGAAGGGGCTCGGCAACAAGGGCTGCGCCGCTTGCGACGGCCTGCTCTCGGTGGCCGCCGACGGCTCGGTGCTGCCGTGCTCCTCCTGCCCGGATCCGGTGGGGAACCTGTTGCGCGAGGACTTCGATGCCATCTGGCAATCCCGTCGGGCGCGCGCCTATCGCGAGAAGCGCTTTGCGCCTCCGGGCTGCCGGGCCTGCGAACATTTCGCGGTCTGCCATGGCGCTTGTCCGCTCTACTGGCGCGCCCTGGGCACCCACGAACTCCCACCGGGGTCGCGGTCATCGCACCATCCCGGTCAAGATCACGGGCTCGCCCATGCTGCCACTGAAATAATCCTATGATCTTCCCTCCAGCCCAAGACCGTGGTGTGGTCGTTTTCCTGGTTTGGAACAATCTCCCGTTTGCGCGGCGCCTGATCCTCGGCGCCATCCTCCTGTTGGTCGGCCTGGCCGTGCAAGCCGTCACCTGGCTGTTCTGGCCCGGCCTGCCTTTCCTCGCCGCAGGCACGCTGCTTTTCCTGGTCCGCGGCTTCGATAACCGCGTCGATTTCGGCAAGTTCGATCCCGCCCTGCAATGGGAGAACGTGCCGTGGGAAAAGCTCGAGCAACTGACCGAACACGACCGGCGCATGGCCCGCTGGGATCGCAGCGCCCTCGACATCACCAACAACCTCGGCCGGTTCGTCCTGCTGCTGTTCGCCATACCGGTGGGTTTCATCGCCTTCAACAGCCGCGGACCGCTGCGGATGCTGCTCCTCGACGCCCTGGTGATCCTCGTCCCGCACTGGATCACCGGCACACGCGGCGTGATGCGCCAGCCGAACCTGATGCTCAAGGCGGATTTGATTCGCAACCTCGTGGCTTCCGGCGCCCTGGATCCGGCGCGGCACACGCCGCAGTTGCTGATGCTTCTCAAAGGTGAACCGAAGGTGCCGGACGATCTCAAATTCAAAGTAACGCTGGCCGGTCAATCGCCGCAGTTCCTCGGGGTCTATGGCCAACTCGTGATCAACCGGGTGCAGGGCAAACCCTATCCCTATTTCTACGTCGTGCTGGTGGCCAAACCCGGCGCCGGCCTGCGCGAACTCAGCCGGGAATACCTGCCACCCCCCAAGCTGCTCGGCGAACTGAAAGTGCAGTCGGATGTCGAAGTGCTGGTCGTTCGTCAGCAGACCACCAAGACCTCCGGATATCACACCAACCCGCGGACCATGCAACTGATCCTGGCCGAGGGCTTGCGCCTGGCGGAAGCCTGGACTTCGGCGCCCACGACCGCCTAATGCGGGTTGTTTAGCCCCTCCCCTCACTCCGGTTTCTCCAGGATGTTTGTGTTGGTTTTCTTATGACAGAAGGATAGCCTCTTGCCGCCGTCCGAGCGATTTGGCGGGAAAGCTACTGTGCGGCTGACGGGACTCGGCACGGATGAAATCCGACCTGAATTTGGATGAGGTGTTATTGTCACGAGTACACGATTGGGTTGAGGGAACTGGGCTGAAGCTGGAGGATGCTGCATGAGATTGGCTTTGCTGTCTGGATGTTTGACCGTCCTCACCCACCTACACGCAGCAACGCTCTACGTGTCGCTCCTGAGCACATCCCCTCAACCACCCTACTCCTCATGGGACACCGCCGCACATGTGGTTCAGGATGCTGTTGATGCCGCACAAAGTGGCGATACCGTACTGGTGGGCGACGGTACGTATCTGGTCGGACAGAGGTGGTTGGCTGGTGCAGGATGGAGTCGGGTTGAAATCACCAACGCCATTGTGCTTCGAAGCGTCAACGGTCCGCAATACACTTGGATCTATGGTCAGAAAAACGGCTCGCCCAAGATGCGGTGTGTCTACCTTGGACACCATGCAGTACTGGATGGGTTTGGTCTCGACGCCGGTAGTGAGTTCAAAGGTGGTGGTGTCATGAGTGAAGCGACAGGAGTCGTCACGAACTGTTTCATCCAGCGATGCTACTCAGGAGGCTCCATGGGAGGCGGTCTGTTGGGCGGCACTGCCTACTCCTGCCGGTTCTATGAGAATAGTGCGTGGTATGGTGGAGGGGCCGCTCGTGCCACGCTTCATGACTGCACCTTTAGCGGCAATTCAGCGACGATTGGCGGCGGGGTGTGGGAGAGCACCCTGAATAACTGTGTTCTAACCCGGAATCGGTCAAGTTCTGGTGGTGCAGCGAACGAGAGCACCCTAACAAATTGCATCCTCACTGAGAATGAGGCTGATGAGCAGGTCGGCCAAGGAGGAGCGACGGTGGGGGGTGCGCTCTTCAATTGTACTGTCACGGCGAATCTGACCCCTCTCAGCGGTGGCGGCTGTTGTGTGGGTGGCACCCTCATCAACTGTATCGTCGTCGGCAACACGAACGGCAATTACACTGCTGAAAGCACGTTGGACTACTGCTTGACGCATCCTCTACCAACCAACGGCGTGGGCAACATCGACGCTGAGCCATTGTTCATTGACGCCGCCAACCACAATCACCAACTCAGTGCGGCTTCTCCATGCATTGATGCCGGAACAAATTATCTGGCGGCTTTGGGATATGCATCAGATGTGAGTGACATCCTCGGCAATTTCCGTGGCTTTGACGGTGACGCTGATGGGAAAGGTGATTGGGATATCGGGGCATTTGAGTACGGTTCCTTCAAGCTGCCCCGTTTCGCTTCGGAAGCCAGGGCAACCCAGCACGGATTCCAATTCTTCCTCTCCGGAGAACATGGGAAACAAGTCACGATTGAGCGGAGCGTTGATCTCGTGAACTGGGAGCCATGGGTTGTGGTGAAGGCCACGACGAACTCTGTTCCGTACGCAGACCCCACTCCGGGCGTACGCATGTTCTACAGAGGGTTGGTGGACTGAGGCTAGGCCGGGTTAAGGGATTCCAAGGTCGATCCGGTTTAAACCCGCCGCCTCCGCCAAGAGGCACTGTTCTTCGTCGAATGTAAGCAGGGCATCCGCTGCCACCTCGATGGCAATGGCGATGTGGAACAGATCCATGCCGCGAATGATCATCTTCAATCCATGCTCGGCACCCAGTTCACACGCGGTTCGGACGGCATCGGTCCAATCGAACTCGACGTGCGGCCAGTATCCCAGGCGAATCTCCTGCTCGAGCGACCGGATCATTTGGCGGGAGGCGCCCGGGTCAACCAAGCCGGCGCGCTCGGCTTGCCGGAAGGTGTTAAACACTTCGATACGCTGCCATGGTGTCCAAAGCACCTGGGCTTCGGGTTGCTGGTCGAACAGGCGAATCGCTTTCCGGTGGTGCATATCGCCGCGGCACTTGCAGGCCAACCACCACGAGGTGTCCGCGTAAAGCTTCATTTCTTCAGCGAAAGCACGAAACCCGTGCCGTCAAACACTTGGCCCTTCGCCGTTCCCACCGCCCGCGCTTCGGCCAGTGCCGAGGTCATCCTGGGCCGGCCGCTCTTGGTGACGATGAACTTCGGTTTGCCGTTCGCCGTGACGATCAGTTGCCGTCCCTCGGGCAGGCCATCGACCAGGTTTGAGTTATGGTAAAACTCGCGGGCGCTCACGGTTTTCATTTGATTTGTGTTAGACACTCGCGTCTAACGAAACGCATGTCAAGCCCGCCAACAGGCGCCGGATCTGAGACAAGGTGAGGCTCGCGGATATTGGGAATCAGGGATCGCGGGTCGGGGATTGTGCGTTCGGCGTTCGACGT
>JAHDYP010000072.1:23588-31287 GCA_023383055.1 Verrucomicrobiota bacterium
GCCATCATTCCCGAACCCCGGGACGGCGAAGGACGCCAACCCGCGGCAGAGTCACGCTGAACTCGACTTCCTCCCCTTCGCGTCCGAGGTATCCTCCCCACCCCACCCGGATGTCGCGCACGCGACTCAAGTCGAGCCTCCCATCGGCATCCCGGGGTCCGACAGCGAACCTGTCACCCTGTCCGCCCTGCTACCGGGCCGTGCAATACCTTGAGCCTGTCACCCTGTTTGGCGAGCGGTAGTTGCTGATTGACAGCGAGATGCACAATCCGGACGCGTCTATGCAGTGAGGATGCGTGCTGGTCGAGCGGGCGGTTCGGCAGGTTGGGCAACCTGCGCTACGAGGTCGGGCAGCCGTGTGGTTTCGGTTCAGGCCGCAACGGCCTGGGAAACCTGCGGGTTAAACGGCTTCAAGGTCGATCCGGTTTAAACCCGCTGCCTCCGCCACCCGCCGCCGGATCTGAGACAAGGTGAGGCTCGCGGATATTGGGAATCAGGGATCGCGGGTCGGGGATTGTGCGTTCGGCGTTCGACGTTCGGCGTTCGACGTTCGGCGTTCGACGTTCGGCCATCATTCCCGAACCCCGGGACGGCGAAGGACGCCAACCCGCGGCAGAGTCACGCTGAACTCGACTTCCTCCCCTTCGCGTCCGAGGTATCCTCCCCATCCCACCCGGATGTCGCGCACGCGACTCAAGTCGAGCCTCCCATCGGCATCCTGGGACCACCCGGCATGCTGGAACCGGTTCAGCGGAATCAACGCCTGTTGCCGCTCCGGTTGCGACAGTGAGCGCCCGGTGTCCGCGATGAAATCGCCGCCTCCTTCCTCGCTCAGAATCACCAGGATCCGGCTGGCAGTGGATTGCCCCGTCGGCACCGCGGTTTCCAGTTCCAGACAATCCGCCGCGCTCAGGTCGAGCGGCGGTTCGTAACGAAACTGGAGGAACAGGAAGGTGTCGACCTGACTCCGTGTCAGCGTGCCGACGGCCCGCCAAGCCGGCGAACCGGAATCCAGCCGGGCTTCGGCGGACGTCAAGTCGCCGCGCACAAACTCGCCGTGCGCCATCGTCGGCTCAGCCGCTTTCACCCGCTGGAAGGTGAGATTCGGCAGCGCGCCCGCCGCGATCGGATGCCGCCGCGGCAAGTGGGCCTCGGCAAAGCGGAACAGCGCGGCGCCGTACGGTTCGAGCGCCAACGCCACCTCGTCACCCGCCGCCTCCGCGCCGCGTTGAGCCAGGGTGACGGCAAGCTCGTGCCGGCGACCCGTGCCGGGATCCCAATGCTCGCCGCGCGCGGCCGCAAACTTGACCGCGCCCGTCCAAGGCTGCTGACTATCGTTGATCACCAGGTAGACTTCGCGGCCTGCCACACGCCGATGCGTCACGCGCAGCGGCGCTCGCGGGTCGTCCACCTTCACGTCGGGCTCGAGCAATCCGTCCAGCACCAGCGGCAGCATGGCCTCGGTTCCGGGCGGCAGATAGATGCCCGCGCCTCCGCCGGCATGGGTGTGGACCCGCGGCGCGGTGGAAACCGGGCCGAAGATCTCCCGGGCGAGCCTGGCCACGCCGGGGGCGGGGAACTCGCGCTCGCTGTTGGCCGGCAACTGGCCCAGGGCAATCACCGCTCCCCCGTCGCGCACGAACCGTTCGAGGTTCTCCCACGCCGCCATCGGGAGCGTGTCGACCCCGGGCAGCACGACCACCCGCCAGCGCAGCGGCCCGTGAACCAACGCCCCCGGTTCCACCGCGGCGTCCGCCAATCCGCGACTGTCGACAAACGTGAAGTCGCGGCGGCCGGCGAACAGCGATTCCGCGGCGGACTTGCAGAGATGCTCGACCTGGGTGGCCGCCGTCGCGTCGTTGGCCCAGACGCGCGATGGCGTGAAGCGGACCCACATGCTTTCGACCGGGTATACGAGCGCGACATCGGCGACCTGGTGGCCGCCGGTGAGCAGGTAAGAACAGCGTCCCACCCATTCGTTAAGGCGGCGCAGCGCCTCGTCCGTGAGGTCGGTGAAGCTGTAATAGCTCGTAATCGTGTTCACGCCGCCGACATACAGGCGGTTGCACGTGCCGCGAATCTCGCCCTCGGTCACGATCCGCTTGGGTCGGCTGTCGCCTGCTGAACGCCAGACCTGGCCGTGATCCGAAGTTTCGCTCATGACCAGCGTGCGGCGTTCGAGTTCCCCGGCGCTGGCCAGCAGGCGGGCGACATACCACGGCACCTCCGACGGCACGCTGGTCAGACAATCCATGCTCGGCGCATCCAACCTGCGCGCGCAGCGCAGAAAATCCCCGTACAGCGGCACGTGCGAGACAAATCCCTCCTCCATCAACAAGTGTCCTCCCGAGGGCAAGCCGAGGCGCCGGCAGGTCTCCTGGATCTGGCCGAAGAAGTTCTCCGAAACCAGCTCGCCGATCGTCAGCCAGAAATCATGGCGGTGTTTGGCGGTGGCATGCCCCGTGTCGGCGACGAGCGAAAGCACCACGGCATCATCGAGCGGATACCCGCGCCGCCGTTCAAACTCGCCCGGCAACCCCGCCGACCACGGCAACGGTCGATACGGCATCGGCTTGAGGAAACAACTCATCAGCGAAGGTTCATCGGTGAACGTGGCCACGAAATGGCGCCCCAGATCTGCGCCCAGGTATTTGGCGTAACGCCCATGGGTGATCTCCAGGAAACGCGCCGTCGGCTCGCTCTCGAGCAGGTTGATGTAGGGCAGTTTCTCCCAGAGATTGCCGTCGGCATGCGTCCCTTCGTAAAGCCGGCTCCGGGTGATGCCCACCAGGCGCCAGCGGCCGCTCGGTGCCGACCAGTCCACCGCCCCATCCCGGATCCTTGAATTCAGGTCCACCCGCCCGCTCGCGTCCAAACGCCCGTCCACGACCGGGAACGCCCCGACCAGCACCGGCTCACCGGGTGGCAATTCAAGCCGGGCCGGCCCGCCGCCGCACTCGAGATCGGTGACCAGCAAACCCCGCGCTTCCCACTCGGGATGATCGCGCAACACCAGGCCGCCGGCGTTGCCGGACGGATAACCGCGCTCGTCGTAAAGCCAGAGCACCAGGCCCGCTTGTTTGGCCGCCGATACCGCCCGGACAAATGCCTGCCACTTCGGCTCGCTCTCGAGGTACTGGTCGAACGCCACATTGCACACCACACCGCCGAATCCCTGGCTCTTGACCCGCTCGATAAGCCGGTCCTGGGCGGCCGGTTGATCCGGCCAGCCGTGGATGATCTTGATGATCCGCCCGCCGGGCGGCGGATCGGCGAAGCGCGCGGCGAAAGGGTCGTCGGCAACTGCGCCCGTCCAAAGCATCACCAGCACGACCAGGCTTTCGGCCAGCCGTTGCCTGGTTCCTCCGCGGTAAAAGAATCGGTTCATAGGCAAACACCCGCATGGCAACGCGCGGACTTCTCCGCACCGCGACATCGCGGTCAAAAAGCTGGAGTCCGTCCCAAACCCCGGGAAGGGGCGACGCAGCTCCGTAAAACGCGTTCTTGGGAACCGGCTCTTACCGGGCCGGACCTTCCGGCCAGTAACGTTCGGTGATCACCTTGCGTTCGGTAAAGAAATCGATGACCGCGCGGCCCTGGGCTTTGACCATCGAGAACTGGGAGGCTTTCATGCCGCCAAACGGCAACTGCGCCACCGGGGCCGGGATGCCGACGTTCACGCCGATCATCCCGCACTCGACCTCGAGCTTGAATCGCCGCGCCCAATACCCGCTCTGCGTGTAAATCGAGGCGCCATTCCCATACGGATGCCCGTTCAAAATCCGAACCGCCTCGTCGAAATCCGCCGCCTCCAGGATCACCACCACCGGCCCGAAGATCTCCGTCTCGTGGATCTTCATGCCCGGCCGGACCTCGGTGAACACGGTCGGCCCCACAAAATGCCCGCCTTCACAGCCCGCGGGCTGGACACCGCGGCCGTCGAGCGCCAATCGAGCGCCCTCCTCGACGCCCGTCTCGATCATCTCGTGGATAAACCGCTTCGCCCTGGCCGAAATCACCGGGCCCATCACCATCGGGTTCTCCGCCACCGCCGGATCGAGCGGGTTCGCCACCACAAGCTGCCCGCACGCCTCAACCAATCGACGGCATACCTCGTCGTAGGTGGTTCGCCCAACCGCCACAATCGCCGACGCCGCCATGCACCGCTGGCCCGCACAACCAAAGCACGATGAGAGCAGATTCCGAATGACCTCCTCAATCCGCGCATCCGGCATCACCACCAGGTGATTCTTCGCGCCGCCCATCGCCTGAAACCGTTTCTTGTGACGCACGCATTTCTCCGCCACCGCCCGGCAGGTGCGGGTCGAACCGACCAGCGAGACCCCCTGGACCCGCGGATGTTCCATCAAGGCGTCGGCCACCGTCTTGTCCCCATGCACCAGGTTGAAGACGCCGGGCGGGAAACCGGCCTGCGCCAACAATCGGGTGATCCGCTGCAATGTCAGCGGCGTCTGCTCGGACGGCTTAAGCACGTAGGTGTTCCCCGCCGCCAGGGCGTAAGGAAAAAACCAGAACGGGACCATGCCCGGGAAATTGAACGGGGCGATCATCCCAAACACACCCAGCGGCAGACGCAGCACCTCCCCGTCGATCCCGTCGGCCGCCCCAATCAGCTTGTCGCCCTGCTGCAATACCGGCATCCCAAACGCCACTTCGCAGTTCTCGATCGCCCGTTTCATCTCCGCCCGCGCGTCGCCGAGCGATTTGCCGTTCTCCTCGGTGATCGACCGCGCCAGGTCCTCTTCGTGTCGACGCAGCAACTCGAGCAGGGCGAACAAGGGATCGACCCGTCGCGATGCCGGCGTGCGGCTCCAGCCGGGAAATGCCGCCGCCGCCGCTTCGATCGCCCGGCCGGTTTCCGCCGCGGTGGATAACGGCACATGGCCCAAAATCGCGCCGGTGCTCGGGTTCTCGATCGGCAGCGTGCCGGCGCGCTCGGCCGCCACCCACTGTCCGTTGATGTAGTTCGTCAGGATCTCGGCACTCATGCTCAAGGCGCGGTTTCCGGGCCCGCATTTACCCGCGTGATCAGCTCGATCTTCACCGGTATGAACGGCGGCAACGTCCCGCCCTCGAGCGCCTCGAGCGCGTGGCGCACCGCCAACCGCCCCATCTCGGCCGGGTTCTGCGCCACCGACGCTTCCATCCGACCCGCGGCAATCTCTTTGCGGGCTTCGTCGATGGCGTCAAACCCGATGATCTTGACCCGCTCGGTCCGGCCGGCGGCGGCAACCGCTTCCACGGCGCCCAACGCCATGAGATCGTTGCCGGCGAAGATGGCGTTGAGGTCGCGCTGCGCCTGCAGCAGGTTCTGCGTGACGTTGAAACCCTGGTCCCGCTCGGCATTGGCCGTCTGCGATGCGACAATCCTCACATGCGCCACGCCCTCGACCGCATCGCGAAAACCGCGCAACCGGCTGTCAGCCGTCTCGTGGCCCGGGATTCCCTCGAGCAGCGCCACGCGAGCCTCCGACCCCGCGAACACCCGCGCGATATGCTGCCCCGCCAGCCGGCCGCCATCGTAATTGTCCGACCCAATAAAGGTGAGCGTCCGCGCGCCCTCGGCCTCGAGCGTCGCCTCGTCGAGCCGGGTGTCGACAATGATCACGGGTATGCCGGCCCGGTTGGCTTTGGTGATGACCGGGACCAGTTCCCGCGAACCGCTCGGCGTCAGACATAGCGCCTGGACGCGCGTCTGGATCAGGTTCTCGACGATTTGCATCTGCTTTTCCACGTCGAGTTCGCGTTCCGGCGCCTGGACCACCAGGTTCGCGCCCCGGGCTTTGGCCTCGGCTTCGGCGCCCCGTTTCATGTCGAGAAAGAAGGGGCTGTTGAGCGTCTTGCAGACCAGGGCGATCCGCGGGCCGCCGGCCGCGTCCGAGTCGGGATCGGCACGATGACAGCCCGTGAGACCGGTGCCGATCAGGAGCAGGGCTAGTGTTTTCCAGGCTGTTCGTTTCATGATGGACGTCGTTTAAAGGCTGTGTCGAAGAGTACCGCCGCGATAATCACCGCGCCAATGATAATCTGTTGCAGGAACGAGGATACCCCCAGCAGGTTCAGGCCGTTCCGCAACACCCCCATCAGCAGGGCCCCAATCAGTGTCCCCACCAGCGTCCCCTGCCCGCCCATCAGGCTCGTCCCGCCTATTACCGTGGCGGCGATCGCGTCCAGCTCATACGCGATGCCCGCGATCGGCTGCGCCGAGTTCAACCGGGCCGTCAACACCACCGCCGCCACCGCGCTGGTGCAACCCGAAAGAAAGTAGACCAGCGTCTTGTGGAACCGCACATTCACACCCGACAAGTGCGAAGCCTGTTCGTTCCCGCCCATCGCATACGTGTAAAGCCCAAACCGCGTCCGCGTCAGCAGCAACTGCGCAATCCCATACACGATCAACATGATCCACGCCGGCGCCGGTATCCCAAGGAACTGCCCGTTCGCCAGCACCCGGAATCCGCTCTCGAACCCCGAAATCGGCCGGCCATCGGTCATCAGCAGCGCCGCCCCGCGCGCCACACTCATCATGCCGAGCGTCGCAATGAAAGGCGGCAAGCGCCCGAGCGTCACCAACAGACCGTTCACCAGCCCGCACAACCCGCCCGCCAGCACCGCCAGGGGCACCGCCACCGGCGCGCCCAACCCCGCCTGCAGCAGCAGCGCCAGCACAATCCCGGCAAACGCCAGGATCGAACCCACGGAAAGATCGATGCCGGCGCTGATGATCACATAGGTCATCCCGACCGCGATGATCCCGTTGATCGCCGACTGCTCGAGCACCGTCTTCAGGTTCGTCGCCGTGAGAAAATACGGACTGAGCAACGAAAGCACGAGACCCAAGGCCAGCAAACCCAGCAGCGTGCCCAACTGCCGCCCGTGATGCGCCACCAGTTCGCGCGCTTTCATGACCCGCCCCCCAATGCCGCCCGCAACACCATCTCCTGGTCCACCGCGCCCCGGCGGAATTCGCCGGCCACCCGGCCCCCGCGCATGACCAGGATCCGATCGCTCATGCCCAGGATCTCCGGCAGATCCGACGATATCATCACGATCGCCGCCCCCCGCTCGGTCAGCCGGTTCATGAGCTCGTAAATATCCACCTTCGCCGCCACGTCAATCCCGCGAGTCGGTTCATCGAATATCAGGATGTCCGCCTCCCGCGCCAGCCATTTGCCCAGAACCACCTTCTGCTGGTTGCCTCCGCTCAGGTTGACCACCGGCTGCTCAAGATGCGGCGTCCGAATCCGCAATTGGTCGACCTGGACCTGGGCCAACTGCTTCTCGCGACGCGACCGCCGCCAACCCCACGGATACACCCGCTCGGGATTGGCCAGCGCGATGTTCTGGCGCACGGACAGCGGCAACACCAGGCCCATCTGCTTGCGGTCCTCCGGCAGATACCCGATCCGGCGGGCCACCGCCGCGGCCGGCGACCCTATCTTCGCAACGCTGCCATGCACCCGCATACACCCCGATCGCACCCGCAGCTCCCCAAAGAGCGCCCGCGCCAGCGTGCTCCGACCCGAGCCCATCAGCCCCGCCACCCCGAGAATCTCCCCGCGGCGCAGCGTGAAACTGATCCCCGCCAGCTTGTCCTGGGTCGTGAGGTTCTCGACCTCAAGCGCCGGTTCCCCGGCGGTCGTCGGACGCCGGGGAAAATGCTCGGCGAGCTCGCGGT
>JAHDYP010000072.1:31297-31529 GCA_023383055.1 Verrucomicrobiota bacterium
CCGGATCAATTGGGGAATGGTGACGTCGGCCACCGGGCTCGAGGCCACGCGCCGGCCGTCGCGCAAAACCGTCACGCGGTCGCCCACCTCCATGATCTCCTCCATCCGATGCGAAATGTAAACGATACCCACGCCGCGCTCGCGGACGGCGCGAATCAAGCCAAACAACTTCCGGATCTCCGTCTGCGTCAGCGCCGACGTCGGTTCGTCCATCACAATGATCCGCGCCGTG
>JAHDYP010000073.1 GCA_023383055.1 Verrucomicrobiota bacterium
CAGTTTGAGATCGACGGGGAGGAAGGCGAACAGGGCGCGGTCGACGCCGCCCAGTTTATCGATTTGTTCGTTGAGGCTTTTCCAGTGGGCCTGGTGGATTTCCTTGCGGTTGAGTTCGCCGACGTAATCGAAGGCGTTCTCGATGCGGAGCGAGCGGGCGTCGACCTGGAACCAACGCAGGAGCTGGCTGTAACGGGAGGCGAGAGCCGCCGCGGCCGAGGATGCGCGGAGATCGACCTCCTCGAGCGACTGGCGGTCGCGGGGGTCACGGGGGGCTTTGGCGCGGATGAAGGTCTCAATCAAGCCGTTCGGCAGGGTTTTGATCTGCTCGGCCATTTCGCTGTAGGCCGTCAGCACCGGTTCGGTGCCGTGATCGAATACCCGGACATCGCCGTAGGTGGCGGTGTCCTCGTCGGTGGCGAACAGCAGTTTGTTGCGGCGGGCCTCGTCGCCGTCGAAGTAACCCCATTGGATGGCGGCGAGGTCGTGGGGAAGAGCCTCTTTGGAGGTGGCGATTTGATGGCCCAGGAACACGGAGGCGGCGAAGACGGTGTAATCCATGATCGACGAACTGGCGATCATTTCCGGGGTCACCTCGGGGGGCGCGTTCGTCAGGTAGCCACGAAACCAATCCTCGAGGGCCTTGGCATTGACGGTGGCGTCGAGGCTGCCGGCGAAGTTGTGGCGGAGGCCGAGGACATGACCGACCTCGTGGGCGGTGACCTGGCGGACGTAATCCTGGGAGACGCGGAGGACGGCGGCGTCGGTCAAATCATCGGTGGCGAGCATCGATTCCACGCCGCTGGCAAGCTGCAGGGCAAACTGGTGATGGTCGACCTGGCAGACCGAGGAGGAAGGAAAGAGGCCGTGGCTGTGGTGAGCCGGAGACGGGGAATCGCCCGCTTCGTTTCCGGAGGGCTGCGGAGCGGTGGCTTCGGCAACCTCGCGCATGGCACGGAGCAGGGCGCGGGCGCGCGCTTTGCCGCTGATGGCGAAGACGCTGGTGAGATAGGCCTGGCCATGGCGGGAGGCGCCGGTGCGGGGATCGACGAGCAGGTCGGCATAGGCGAAGCCGGCGTTATCCCAGGGAACCCATTGGATGACGTTGTAGCGGGCGTCGGGCGCGGTGACTCCTTCGGGCGCGGGTTTGGCCTGCACCACCTCGCGACCAAACGCGCGGTTCCAGTAAAGGATGCCGTCCTGCACGGCCTGGACGTAGTCGGCAGGGGTATTCGCGCTGTAGTAAAAGATGATGGGTTCGCGAATGTCGAACCGCGCGATCCGGTTCGAGGCACGGCCGGTGACCGGTTCGAGGCGCGGCTGGGTCTCGAAGAAGCGCAGATAGCGGCTGTCGGTTTCAGGCATTTCCTTGGCCATAAAATCCGAGGGCTCATAAAGTCCCAGGAAATAGCGGACTTCGTAACGTTCCTCGCGGTTGGGGTCAATCTGACGGTCGCGCATCTGGGCGCTCTGGCGAATGACGAGTCGGTCGCCCTGTGGACTTACCTCGAAGACCCGGCTTTGGGTCAGCTCCATGAACCGCGAAGCGGAGGCGGCGCTGAAGAATCGGCCGGTGGAATACCAGATGTCCGTGAACACCCGGCGCATGCCCGCTCCGAAATCGATCACCACCTCGTCGGCGTTATGCTCCACGATGGGGAAGGTGGTCAGCAGCCGCCGGGCTGGCAGTTCATCGGTGACCACCAGGCCGTCGGTGGCTTCGTAGAGATCGACGCCGTCCGGGAAGAGCTCGAACCGGACGATCTTGCCGGCAAGGCCGGTGCTGGTGGCGGCGTTGAACTGCGGAATGACCGAGCCCGACAGCAGGTAATCCCGGTTGAGCGCATCCCGGCGGATGGCGATATGGTTGTTCTGAGTGGCGCGCAACGGCTTGGCCGAGGCCTCGTCCGCCGCGGCACAGACGGATGGAATGACCGAAAGGGCGGGAATGAGCAGAGCCAGACCCAAGGTCGCAAGCCACGACCGACCGACCCTCGAAGCAAAAGCAACAGTAATCATAAAACGCGCGTGAGTGTGGCTGCTTGCGAGGCGATTGTCCATCGCAGGATAACAGATCCGCTCCCGCCCGTTCCGCGCCGCGGAACATATCCAACCCGGGCTCGTCGGCCCGTCAAAGCGCCGCGGGAGACTCGTGAAACGACTCGACTTCGTAGACGGAGACCCGGGTGCGAGTGTCGCGCCAGGTTGAAGTCTCCCAACCGCCTTTCCGCGCAAGGCGATCGAGAAAGTCGGCTTTGTCCGGGATCTGATCCCAGACCTGGGGCAGGAAGGTCGAAGTCCGATCTTCGAATTGGAGGACAACGCCGTGGCGGAAGGGTTCGAGCTGATCGAGCAGTTCGGCGGCCGATCGGAAGACGAGCGGGGTGAGCCGCGAGAGCACGCTGATTTCAATAATGATGTCGTCCAGTTCATCGGGTTGGACCCGGTCGAAGCGGGGGTCGCTCATCGCCGCCTGGCGGGCGGCATCCATCACCCCAGCAAAGAGAGGCTGGTGGGGGGTGAGCTGGCCAATGCAGCCGCGGAGGTTGGAGTGCTTTTCGAGGGTGACAAAGCAGGCACGCCGCTCGCGCAGGGGCGCGTCAAGCCGCTCGACGTCGGGAGCGCTGACAGGTTGCCGGTGAACCGCCGCTTCGATGGTGGCTCGGGCCAGCCGGAGCAGAAAAAGGCGTTGCCCGGGAGATAATGCGTCGGCTGCGGGAGTCCGCTGGAGGACGGGAACAGTGCCGGGGTTGGAGGATGTTGCCAGGCGGGGACGGTCCTCAGGCAAATCCGGATCAGGTTCAACGCCGGCGCCAGTCATGGTGTGGAAACTATCAAGAGGGTCGGGCCGATGCACGGTCCAAATCGAGGAGGAATCGCGGCCTGATCTATGGCTGACTCAAGTTTTCCGCAGGTGAAGGTTGAAATTCCGGGGGATTGGACTATTTCTCTTAGGTTGAAAGGGTGAGTTGGGGAGCAAAGCTGCCCAGGTTGAAAGGGGCACTCGATATGGAGACTTATTTTGACAACATGACAGCTCAGGACGGCAGCGCGGACAAGTTGGTGCGCGACTTCCGGGTCCTGGTTCACGACACCGAGGAGTTGGTCAAGGACGGGTGTCGCGTCATGAGCGAGCAGACAAAGATCGCGGTGGAGCAGGCCGATGAGGCCGTGCGTCGGTATCCCGCCGCTGTGGCCGGGGTCGCGTTTGGGTTCGGCCTGCTGGTCGGTTTGCTGCTCGGGCGGCGCTGAATATTATCGAGGTTGACCGGCGCGCGGGGTGGCGCCGGGTTCAGGCTTGGAGGATCGACTGTCGAGGAGGGCGGCGCCGCGGAGGGGTTGCGGACCTCCGAGCGGGTATAGGCCTGGACAGCAACCCATGGTTTCGCAGAAGGCATGGCTGAAATGGCTGAGGCTTGAATAACCCACTTCGAGGGCCACCTCGGTGACGTTGAACCTGGCCGATTTGAGCAGTTCCGCGGCACGTTCCATTCGGATCTGACGGAGGTATTGCGGGATGGTCATCCCCATCTCCCGCGAGAAACTGCGGCTTAAATGGTAGGGACTGCATCCCACCTGCCGGCCCAGTTGTTCAAGTGTCGGCGGTTCCGCCAGGTTTCCGCTCAGGATCCGGATGACCTGTTCCACCCGTTCGCGGGCGACCTGCTTCTGCCGCGCCTGCGTGGTCCGCGCTTCGTTGGGCTGGGCAAAGAGGAATTCGGCCAGCAGCTCGAGGGCTTTGCCCTGATACCAGAGCTTCTGGGCCGGGCCACTGACCGGCGGGCGACGCAGCAGATCGAGGTTGGCTCGCAGGGGTGCGGTTAGCCGAAAGATCGTGGAAAACCGCGGACCCGTATGCCGCGAATCGAGCGCCCAACGCCCCACGGGATGCAACATGCCGGCACTGGACTTGAGGTGCTGCTCGAGAAACCGGCGCGAGTATTCGACGGTCAAAAACTGGTGCCGCTCGCCCGGCAGCCGCCAGGCACTGATCCCAGCCGCTGACGCCGCATAAAACCCGGCTGTCATCGGACCGAACAAGGCGGATTGATCGGCCCACGTCACCCGGCCGTGGCCGGACAAATTCAGGCAGATCTCGAGGCTGTCCGGGTGAAAGGTCCGCGCCCAGTCTCGTGGCTCCGCGCAGGCGAAGTCATGCCATTCCACACTGATGCCGCACTCACAGAAACAGCCAAAGAGGGACTGCCATCCCCCGCCGAGAGACTCCCAGACGACGGCTTCGGCATAATCACAACCGGGGGGCTGGCCGGGGTTGAAGGCGGGCCGGGCCAAGCCCTTTCCGGCGAGTTCACCCAGGCAGGGTGGTTTGCCATTTGCGCTACTCATCGTGATAAGCATGCCAACTCACAGGTGATCGGGCCAATGGAATTTGACACCACCGCCGGGGCGCGGCCGCAGAAAGGCTCCCCTCAGAAGGAAGGATCGGCGACGCGCAGCCGGAGGAACCCGACGGCCCCGGTCGGGCGTGGCCAATCCCAGCGCAACCGACCGTCCTGGCGCACGGGGGGCGCGGTCAGTGGAGTGGACCAGGTCCAAAGGTCATCGGCGAGGTCGAGGGTGAACTGCAAGAAGGGGTCGGCCTCGCGGATGGAAACCTGCGCGTGGGTTGGGGTGAGCAGAGCCTGCAAAG
The DNA here is from genome assembly GCA_023383055.1 of Verrucomicrobiota bacterium. GTDB lineage: Bacteria > Verrucomicrobiota > Verrucomicrobiia > Limisphaerales > JAHDYP01 > JAHDYP01. The sequence continues at coordinate 4,652 of JAHDYP010000073.1, forward strand.
CGGGATGCGAGCGCCCGTCAGCGGGATCGGTTAGGTAGAGCCATTCGTGGCGGTTGATCCAGCCATCGCCATCGGGGTCGCGGTCCGGGGCAGCCAGTGGGTTGTCCACGCCGAAGTGCGATTCCTGCCAATCGTCGGGCAGGAGATCGCCGCGGTAAAGACTCTCCGCGTCGAGGGCGAACAGGTCGTCACCCACGGCCAGGAGGCTTTCTCCGTTCCAGGCGGCGTTGCCGGCTTCCGCCGACGCGGGGGCGTTTTCGGTTGGAAGCGGGGACCAGGTATCCTGGGAGGGATGGTAGCGTGCCCCCACGCAGGGTTGACGTTCACCGCACCAGAAGATGACTTCCGCGCCGTTCCAGACCGCGATGGGGCGCTCACGTGGTCCCAGAGAATGTTCGGCGTTGATAGGGGTCCAGAGGTCCTTGGTCGGGCAGTAGCGAGCGCCGTCGCTGAGGACGACGCGTTTTGCGTAAGTGCGGCCATTGTAGCCTCCCCAGATCACCCATTCCGTTCCCGTCCAGGCGGCGGCATGGTCGGCCCGACCCGCGGGCGCGCCCGGGGCGAGCGATTGGGACCAGATCGCCGAGGCAGGATCGAAGCGGAAGAGCTCAGAGTAATAGACATAATGCAGATCATCCCAATCGCCGGTCAGGCGCGTCCCACCCCAAAGGAGCAGTTCCGTTCCGGACCAGGCCAGGCACGGTTTTTCGCGCCCCACCGGACTGTCGGCCGAGGCTAAGCGACGCCAGGTGTCGGTCGTCGGATCGTATGCCCCAAAGTCCTCCGGGAAGGTGATCTCGTACCCGGTGCCTTCGGATCGGAGGTGGGAACCGCCCCAAACGAGCATTTCGTTTCCTGTCCAAACGGCGCCATGTTGAGCCCGTCGCGTGGGTGCGTTCACGGTCGACATGCGCTTCCATTGGTCTTCGACCGGGTCATAGAGGTAGCCCTCATTGGTATCGGAAGTGGGGTCGCCGGTTCGCCGCCCACCCCATATCGCCAGGTATCTGCCGGTCCAGAGTACGCTCTGGCCATCGGGCCAGGGAGGCGCGCCTTCAGTCGGGAGATATCGGATTCGGTTGCCCTCCGGATTCCAGCGCCAGCCCACCGCCCGATAAGCGCCGTCCGTTGTCGACTGTGCCCCCCAGGTGAGCAGCTCCCAGCCGGTCCAATAGACCCGGGTATAGTAGGCAACCGTAGGCGGTGCGTTGGTGGTGAGTTGGTGCCAGTTCCATTCGCCGGCGTTGACGGTGCCGGGTGTTAAGCAGCCGGAGATGACCACTATCAGACTGAGCGACGAAATCACCCCCGTTCGAGGCAGGCTCATGATTGCTCCTTCCCAGGATGTGTATGGCTGAGGAGCAAAGACTAAGCGCTCAGGGACCCTGGCGCAAGTGGTCCCTGGGCATCCGGTTTCTTCGCGTCTCGAGAGTACTGGCGGTTGCACTTCGGGCTGCGGGCTCGCGGAATCGATTGGCCAAGCGCGAAGCCATCTGATTAATTCACGTCCATTACGACCACCCGCAGTCGACCATGGGCAACCACGCAGCCAAATGTCAGCCCCGGATGGATGATCGACGTCTGTGATCCCGACCTGCCCGAAACGGCCGGCTGGAATGTATCGAACCTGGGTTGGACGCCCGGTTCTACCGTGCGCTGGCCACCTCGAACGGACCGGTGAACTCGATCGGGTTCTACCGCCGCCATCTGCCGGCCGGTCGCTCACTGGTGGCGAACCAGCTGGACCATGGAGACAATCGCGTCGCCCGGCTCTTCGCGGATCTCCCGATCGGCACGGTGCTCAGCAAGTGGGACGTTTCCACCCAGTCCCCGGTGGAGAACGTGCTTCTGCCGGGCGGTTGGACCCTGCCCGACATGACCCTGCACCCGGGTGAGGGCGCTGTGATTCAAACCTAAAAACCGGTGCTGCTGACGTTCATTGGAGAAGTCCAACCCGCTTTCTATCAGCCCGTCGAGACCCAATGGTCCTTGATCGGTTCCCCAGTTCCCCAGGCGGGTCCGCTCAACTCCAACCTGCGGTTCCCCAAAGGCAACCCGGGCGAGACCGGGGAGATCCTGCAACTGCGGGACGACTCGCCCGACTATCGGCGCTCGAGCTACGAGGCCGGCTCCTGGCAACCGCCACTGGAACCGTGGATCGAGATCGGCGAAGCCTTCTGGTCTTACCGTTCCCCCAACACCTACATTTGGAAGCGCGTCCTGCAACCTCTGGAATCGTCGGATGTTCTCACCCACCCGGAACAGTCCCTGACAATCGAACGTTCGCCGTCATCGCCCGTTGCTTTGACGCTGCACGGGCCGCCCGGCGCCATCTTTCAGCTTCACGGCTCATCGGATCTGTGCCAGTGGACTCCCCTGGCCATCGTCACCAATCAGGCCAACGTGTCGGTCTGGACAGATCCACAAGCCAATTCTCTGGGCCACCGGTTCTACCGGGCGAGCCGAGCCGACCCATGACGCAAACCGATCGAGTTTGTCGACGGTGTGGTGCCCCGCTCAGGGATGAGGCGCTCGGCACGGTCTGCCCGCGCTGCATGCTGCGGGCTGGACTGTTTGCAGCCGAGCCGGCCCCCGTCTCCGAGCGCCCAAAGACGGCGGCTTATGAACCGGTTGGCCGGTTCGATCTCCAATCGTGGGGAGCCACCGGCGAGGATTCGCCAGCATCCGACGACAAAGATTCTTTGTAACATTCATTCGGCATTCTCGTAAGTACGGGGTGAACGGGCATGGTGCGCCACGGCGGGAGCGTCACCGCGTTCAGGGGAGCCACTGGATCTCCGGATTGTCCGTCCGGGCTCGATTGGCCGCCTCGTCCCAGTAGGCAGTTTTGCGGAACCGCCGGGCGTGTCCGTCCAGAAACGTCATCTGCGCTCCACCCGCGTGCAAGTTGGTATGGACGAAGCCCCAATATCCCACCGCCGGCAGGTTCTTGGTGTCGAACAACCAGACGGCTGACGCCGGGTTGGGAATGGCCGCCAGGGTGATCGGCCGGTTGTCATCGCCGGTGCCGTTGATGTGCTCGTTGAGGCAGTAATGGAAGAGATTCCGGCCATTGCTGCGCCGCGGATTGGCGGGGCACAACCAGACGGTCCGACCGGGACCGGCCTCGGCGTTGGTACGCCATGGCATGTCGTGGTAGCGTGGGACCCCGATCTCCCGGGGCAACTGAATGTACCAACCGGTGTTCGTCGCCCGCTCGCTGGGGTTGGGCATCCCTTCCGGCGGCAGAAGATCGTGGTGGTCCGTGGCGTAGAGTTGGGTGGCCAATCCCCACTGCCGCAAGTTGCCCAGGCAAACGACCGCCTCGGCCTTGGCCCGGGCCCGATTCAACACGGGCAGCAACAGGGTCGCGAGGACGGCCAGGACCGCCATCACCACCAATAATTCGAGCAGGGTGAAACCCGATGGGGCATGCGTCGCATGGCCGCCGGCATTCCGTTGCATACCACCTCCTTGATCCGTCAAGGAATGCCCGGTCGTTACGGCCTGGTGTCCCCTCCTTGACTGCGCCCTTGCCTAGCAAAGACCCCACCCAAGGGCAAGCCGGAAGTTTCGGCCTATGACGGTTCCGTTCGGTCCGCCCGGCGCGGCCGGCCTTGGATCACTTCGGCTGCATGCGGGCGAGCACGGCGGCACCGGTGATGCCGGCGTCGTCGCCCAGATCGGAAGCGACGATGTCGATCCCTTTGGTGGTGCCGTTCATCGAGTAGTCGATCGCCGTTTCGACCACGATCGACATCATGTCATCGGCCAGTTGCTGGATGATGCCGCCCCCCAACACCACCACCTCGGGGTTCAAGAGGTTGATGATGTTCGCCACGGCGATGCCGGTATACTCCGCCATTTCCTCGATGATCTTCTCGACGAACTTGTCGCCTCGCCGCAAGGCCTTGCGCAAATCCCCGCTCCGCAAATCCTCGAGATCCGGACCCAGCATCTCGGTGAGCATGGTTTTCTGGCCCTCTTTGACCGCAGCCTGGATCCGGCGGAAAATGGCTGCCCGGCCGGCCAGGGCTTCGAAGCAACCGCGGTTGCCACAACCGCACTTGGGCCCGCCCACCTCGAGCACCATGTGCCCCACTTCGCCTGCCGTCCGGTTGAAACCCGAATACAGTTTGCCGTCCAGTATCAGCCCCCCCCCAATCCCGGTGCCGAGAAAAATACCCACCATGCTGCGGGGTTTGCCTTTGAGTTCGGCGTGGTAAACCCCCAGCGTGCAGACGTTGCAGTCGTTCTCGACCGACACCGGCAGGTCCAGGTGTTTGCTGAGTTCCTTCTGGAGCGGCACGTCGGTCCACTCCGGCAGGTTGGGCGCAAAGATCACCTTGCCGCTTTCGGGATTGACCGGTCCCGGCGCGCCCACGCCGACTCCACGAACCTGCTTGGGGCTGAGGTCGCATTCATCCACCACATCGTTCACGCAGCGGGCAATCCGCTTGATCACCTCGGCGGGACCCCGTTGCGCCTTGGTGCTCAGCCGGGCGCGGCCCAGACACCGGAGTTGGGAATCGAATACGCCGGCCAGAATCTTGGTGCCGCCGAGGTCGACTCCCACCACGTATTCCTTCTTGTCGGTTTCTGCCATACGCGACGCGCTGTTGGCCCGGCGGCCACGGACTAGTGCCCGGCCAGGATCGATTCGATGTTCCGCTGCAGTTCGCTGTTGATCTCGTCCGCGGACCGTTCCCCATCCACGATAGTGAAGCCGTAGGTTGATTGCAGCCGTCGGAACTGCTCCTGCACCAGCCCCTGGTATTTCAGGAAACTATCGAACATGTCACGCGACAGCCCCAGGTCCATCCCGCTCTCCCAGTAGTCCAGGACCCGGTTCTTCGCGAAATTGCGCTGCACCAGTTCCTCGGAAGACACATTCAGGTAAAACACCGCATCCGGCACCAACGCGATCCCATAAAGTTTCCGGAGCCAGGCTTCGTCCATGCCCCGCACCAGGTCCCGGACCATCAAGGTGTAGATGTAACGATCCGCCAGCACCATGAAGCCCGCTTTCAAGGCCGGCAAAATGATGTTCTCCAATTGATCCGCAAAATCGGTCGCGTAAAACAGGCTGAGCGTGATGTGGCTCAGGATGTTCCCCTGCTTGGCCTGCTCGAGCTCCTCGCTCACGAGTGTCGACCGTTTCAATCCCACCTGCACCGTTGCATGACCGCCTCCTTCCAGCCAGGTCACCAGCCGCGAGATCTGAGTCGACCGCCCCGACCCATCCGCGCCTTCCACCACGATCAGTTTCCCCGTCAACTCCACCGGGTTCACTCCCGGTATGCCATGCCCATAAAACCGCTTGGGCGTCGGTTGCGGCACCAATACCCCCCGCGCATCCGCGCGTCCGGTTCGGCTTTGGCGTTTAACTGTCTTCATCGTGTTCCTTCCAGCCCGCACACCTCTCCCGCTGCCGCTTCCGTCGCCGCGCTTTCCGTGAGCATCCATGAAATCCGCGGGCTAATCCCGCAACAACCGATACCGGTCGAGGTCGATCAGCTCAGACAACATTTGGAGCATCACCGACTGTTGCACCTACACCGGCCGGTCCGAGTCGATAACCATAAAACCGAACTCCGAGCTCATCGCCAGATACTGCTCGAGAATGCGCCCCTGAAAGATCCGGAAACTGTCGTTCGGATCGGTCGAAAGCTGCAGATCAAGCCCGGCCTCGAAATACTTCAGCTCGGCGCGGCCGTCGAGGATCCGGTGGAGGGGCACTTCCAGCGGCGCGTTGAAGAAGAAGATCAGATCGGGCATCGCGGCAAAGCTGTAGATGCCCCGCACCCACTCCGCCGGACAGCCCCGCACGGTGTCCCGTCCGAAGGCCGTGAAGATATAACGGTCGCAGAGCACGAGGTAACCCGCGCGCAGCAGCGGCACCAACTGGCGCTCGTAGCGGTCCGCAAAATCGGTGGCGTGAATGAGACTGAAGGTGGTGGGGGTCAGCAGATGACGTTTCTTACCCTTGCTGGTCGCCGCCTTGACCAGTTCCGAGGAATTCCATTCGCTGAAGAAGATCTTGAGCCCCTGCTGCTCGAGCCATCGCTGCAGCAACCGCAACTGGGTCGATTTCCCCGACCCGTCCAGACCTTCGACCGCAATCAAGCGCCCGGGAAAACCCAGTTCGGCGAACGTTTTCATGACCACGCCAGCAAAACTATCGCCGCCCGCTCAGAAGACAAGCTATTACCCCTCCAGCTTGATCTCCTTGCCCGCGGCCGCCGAGGCGTAACAGGCCGCCACAATGCGCTGCAACTGGAGCGACTCCTCGAGTCCGACCAGGGGCCGCCGACCCTCGATCACGCTCCGCACAAAATGATGCACCGGATCTTCGTCTTCCCAGGCCAAAGGCAGGTTCAAATTCACCGTCTCGTGACCGGAATCCCCCGAACGAAACAGCCGTGCCGGATAGAGCGACAGACCCGCCTTCGTACCCCAGAAATCGATCCCTTGCTCGCGAACCTCCGCCCCGGCCTGCGACGCCCAGGCCGATTCCAGCATCAGGGTCCGCCCCCCGCCCAATCGCAGGAGGGCCGCCCCGAAATCCTCGACATCGAAAGGCCGCTTGGGATCGATCTCACCACCCCCCCAGCCGGATTCACCCAATCCCCGCGGACCAAACCGGGCACTTGCCACCGCGCTCACCGCCTTCACCTCAAACCCGCCCAGCAGGTACAGGCAGGCATCCAGGATCCGGGCTCCCAGGTCGATCAGGCACCCGCCTCCGGAATAGCGGCGCTGCGTGTACCAGGACCCGATGCGCGGGATGCCGGCGCGGCGCACCCAGAACGCGCGCGCATGGTAGATCTCACCCAGATCGCCCCGCTCGATGACCTGCCGGGCCAACTGCGTCTGCCGGTTCAGGCGCAACCCCTGCGCGACCATGAATACCCGTTTGGTCTTCCGCGCCACTTCGATCATCCGGGTCGCTTCCTTGACCGTCAAGGCCAGGGGCGGTTCCAACAAGACGTGCTTGCGCGCCGTCAAGGCGTCGATCACCACCTGCAGGTGCTGATCGTTCGGCACCGCCACCAACACCGCGTCGACATCCGGTTGATCCAGGAGATCCCGATACCGGGTGTAGCTCCGCGATAACCGGTACCGGTCTGCCGCCTCCTTCGCCCGCTTCGGATGGCTCTCCGCGATGGCCACGGCTGTCGCCTGGGAGCAGTGAAGCAGACTGCTCAGCTGCGCCAGACCACACGCGCCGGTCCCTATTACCCCACACCGAAGTCGCTCTAACATACCCAGGAGGAAAACAAGTTGATTAGCAGGGCTGAAACGCTCGCTTCTGCTTAGTGGGTTTCCTCCGATCGGTCAACGGCGAAATCACCGGATTTCGCCAATCCCCAACAACGCGTTGACAAAGCGACTTGTTCCGATAGGCTTTCACTTCTTGAACTGACTGCTATTAGATTTTATGCCGAACACCAAGTCCGCCGCCCGTCGCGCGCGCAGCAGCGCCCGCCGGCACACCCATAACCAAAGCGTCAAGAGCCGGCTTAAGACCCTCGAAAAGAATTACTTGACCCTCGCCAGCTCAGACAAGAAAGCGGAAGCCTCCGCCGCCCTGAACTCGATCACCTCCGCCCTCGACAAAGCTGCCAAAGCCGGCGTGCTCCATCCCAATACGACCTCCCGCAAGAAATCGCGTCTGGCCCTCAAACTGGCCTGACCCGTTTCCCGCGCGAGATCTCCCATCGACCGTCGCCCCTCTCCATGGCATCCGCGCGCGCGGCGGCACGCCGCGGGTGCGGATTCCTGTTCCCTTGGTTGCCCGGACATGGATTAATTGGGCGCATGCAGATCCTGGGTATCATCCCCGCCCGTTACGCCTCGACGCGGTGTCCCGGCAAACCGCTTGCCCTCATTGCCGGGAAACCGCTGATCCAGAGAGTCATCGAACAATGCCGTCAGGCCCGGGCCCTGACGGAGCTGATGGTGGCCACGGACGATGCCCGCATCGCCCGGGCGGTCGAGCCCTGGTGCCGCGTGGAGATGACTTCGCCCAGCCACCCCAGCGGCTCGGATCGAATCGCCGAGGTCGCCTCGCGCTGCGCCTGCGACGCCGTCGTCAACATCCAGGGTGATGAACCCCTGATCGTGCCCGAAGTCATCGACCAGGTCGCGGAAGCGCTGGCACGGCAGCCCATGACCACCGCCGCCACGCCGATCAGCGACCCGGCCGATTACGACAACCCCAATGTCGTCAAGGTGGTCGTCAGTTCCACCGGGCAAGCTCTCTACTTCTCGCGCCGCACCATTCCTTACCTGCGCGACGCCGTCACCCGCCCGCCAACGGAGCAACTCGCCGCCTTTCCGTTTCTGAAGCACCTCGGCATTTATGGTTACCGGCGTGACACCCTCCTGCGCCTGGTCTCCCTCCCCGTCTCGCCGCTCGAGGCCGCCGAGAAACTCGAACAACTCCGGGCTCTCGAGAACGGCATTTCCATTGCCGTGATCCAGGTCGATTACGACGGAGTGGGCGTTGATACCCCGGAAGACATCGGCATGGTTGAGACCCTCCTGCGCTCCCGCGCCCGCAAGCACTCATCCGCATGAACAGTCCCGGGCTCGATGCTCCAATCCTTACGCTGCGCGTCGGGGATGACGTTGCCATCGCGCGCTTCCCGCTCGCCGCCGGCCTCGAAATCATCACCAAATCCGGGCTGGTGCGTCTGCCCCAGACCATCCCCGCCGGGCACAAGATCGCGCTCCGCCCCATCGCCGACGGCGCACCGGTGAGGAAGTACGGCCAGATCATCGGCTTCGCTCAGGGCACCCTACGCCCGGGCGATCATGTTCACACCCACAACCTCGTGGTTCGGGATTTCGAGCGTGAGGGCCGGCACCCGCCCGCATCCGCGGTTCAACCGCCACCACCTGAGATCCCCCGCACCTTCATGGGTTACCAGCGCCCCGACGGCCGGGTCGGCACCCGGAATTACCTCGCGGTCATCTCCAGCGTGAATTGCTCCGCGTCCGTCGCGCGCCAGGTCAAGGACCGTTTCCCGGACGACCTGCTGCGGCGGGAATACGACCAGGTCGACGGAGTTATCGCCTTCACCCACAAAGGGGGCTGCGGACTCCAACCCGGCACTCCGCACCAACTCCTGATGCGAGTCCTCGCCGGAATTGCGCGACACCCCAACATCGCCGGTTGCGTCCTGATCGGCCTCGGCTGCGAAGTCAACCAACTCGATCAACTCCGCCGCGAGCATCGGCTCGAACCCAATCCGGCCACGCCGGAGAGCCCGGCCTTCCTCAACATCCAGGCCATGGGCGGCACCCGCAAGACCATCGACGCGGCGGCACAGGCCGTGCAACGTTTGCTGCCCATGGCTCAAGCCTGCCGGCGCACACCTCAACCCCTCAGCCAACTGATCCTCGCCGAGCAGTGCGGCGGATCCGATGCCTACAGCGGCGTCACCGCCAACCCCGCTCTCGGCGTGGCCTCCGACGAACTGGTTCGACACGGCGGGACCTCCGTGCTCGCCGAGACGCCCGAAATCTATGGCGCGGAGCACCTGCTGCTCGAGCGCGCCGTCAACCCGGACGTGGCCAACCGGCTCATGGCCCGGATTCGCTGGTGGGAGGATCATGTCCGGCTTCACGGCGCCTCGATCGACAATAATCCCGCCCCGGGCAACAAAGCGGGTGGGCTGACCACCATTTACGAGAAGAGCCTGGGCGCGATCGCCAAGGGCGGCCAATCGCCGCTCACCGCGGTTTACGAATACGCCGAGCCAATCCGGGACTCGGGATTCTGTTTCATGGATACACCGGGGTACGATCCGGTCAGCATGACCGGCCTGGTCAGCGGCGGCTGCAACATCGCGGTCTTCACCACCGGCCGTGGCAGCGTCTACGGCTGCAAACCGACCCCCTGCATCAAGGTCGCCTCCAGCACCCCGCTCTACCGGCAACTCGAAGATGACATGGACCTCAACGCGGGCACCATTCTCGACGGTACGGAAACCATCGAGCAAGTGGGCCTGCGCCTGTTCGAGAGGATCATCGCGGTCGCCGGCGGCCAACGGACCCGCAGCGAGGTGAACGGCTTCGGCGACGAAGAGTTCGCCCCATGGCAGCTGGGCCCGACTTTTTGAAGAAGTAAGAAAGAAGAAGGCAGAAGGAAGGGTCCCTCCTGGAGCGGGCATGATTTTGTCAGCACATGATTTTGTCTCCCGGCGGGGATACCACGAACCTGTCCCCTTGTCATGGCCCTGCCCCCCCCCGCGGGAGGCTGAGTGGTCACTTCCTCTGACGCGGAAGGTGACAGATTTAAACCAGGACTTGACCGCCGACTCACGCTGGCGGCTGCCTGAGGAGTGCGCTTGCTCCCGACCCCACGGGTGTGCAGATTAGCGGCATTCCTATGAGCTGCCACACTTTGCCTCGACCCGGCCCAGCACTTGCCCTGGGCCTGTTTCTCTGCGTCTGCCCCATCGCCCCAGACGGCCAGGAACCACCCCGATCCGGCACGAACTACATCGCCACCCCCGTCTTCACCGCCGAGGACGACCAGCGCATCCTCGAGGCGTTCGCGGGCCTCCGGGTCGCCGACGTCACCGACGGCATGGACGCGCTCGGCCTCCAAAACGTGGGACTGATGAACCCCGAAATCCATCCGCTGTGGCGCGATCCCGTCGATTTCGCCCATCGATTCATCGGGATCGCCGTCACCGCCCGATACGTTCCCACCCAACAACCGCCAGCAGGCGAACGTGCTATCGCGGATTACGACCGCTGGGCGAGTAATTGGTACAATCGCCTCTCCCCGGAACCGTTCCAGGCCCTGCTGCGGCCGGGATCCGCGCTGGTCATCGAGGACGCACCGGATGCTGACGTCGGCTCGATCGGCTCGAACAACATTCTGAGCTGGAAACTGCAAGGCTGCGTCGGCGTCGTCACCAGCGCGACCGCCCGGGACACCGACGAAATCATCACCCAGAAGATTCCGCTTTACCTCAAGCACCCCGGCCGCGGCATCCGGCCGGGTCGCAACGAACTGGAATCCGTTAATCGCCCGATCGTCTGCGGCGGCGCGCTGGTCATGCCGGGCGATGTCATTGTCGCGGACGGCGACGGGGTGTTGGTGGTACCGCGCGCCAAGGCTGAGGCCGTGGCCGGCTACGCTCGGCGAATCATGGAAGGCGACAAGGCGGGTCGCCGCGCGCTCTACGAGAGACTGGGGATCGCCCCCGACAAATCGGTGGAATGACTCGATCGCGCCACAATACCATGAACCGCGACGCTGCCTGGAAACTACTCACCGAGTACACCCACTCGGAGTCACTGCTCAAACACGCCCTGGCCGTGGAAGCGGCGATGTGTCACCACGCCCACCGACTTGGGCAGGATGTTGAACTCTGGGGCGTTACCGGATTACTCCACGACTTCGACTACGAACACTGGCCGAATCCCCCGGAGCATACCCGCGAAGGCGCCCGCATCCTGCGCCAGTTGGGTGTCGACGAAGAGATCGTGGGCGCGATCCTGTCCCATGCGGATTGGAACCACGCCGACTTCCCGCTCGACCGCCCATTACGCCAAACCCTCTTTGCGGTAGATGAACTCTGCGGGTTCGTCACCGCGGTGAGCTATGTGCGCCCCGAGGGCTTGACGGGAATGACCGCCAGCAGCGTCCGCAAGAAGCTCAAACAGAAATCCTTCGCCGCGGCCGTCTCCCGCGAGGATATCCAACGCGGAGCCGAACTGCTCGGACTCTCCCTGGACGACCATATCACGCATGTCATCCAGGCACTCGGTTCGGTCTGCGGGTTCTGCTCGACTCCCGGCTCACAGTTGATATGACAGAATCAGCATTTGAGAAAGCGCGCCATGAAACCTGCCCTTGAACCGCCACAACACGAATCGGTGTCCCCGCTCCAGCGGACTCACTTTGGCCCGGGCGCCGTCGCACCCAACCACCCAGTGAGATTGCCGCAACCCGGCAGCAACCCCAAGTTCGAGGAAGCTAACGTCGAGGTGCGGCCAGTTTCGGCCGGGCCCCTGACCATGCTGGTGGCGGCATTGACCTGGATCCTGATCCCGGCAGTCGGGGACGGACTGATTGCCGCCGAGCCGGCTCCGCCCGCGGCGGCCGCGACGGTGACGACGAAGCTCAACTCCTGGCAAAACCTGTTCGCCGGCGAAACGCTGAACGGCTGGAAGACCATCGGATACGCCGGCGCCGGCGAGATCAGTGTCGAGGACGGTTCGCTCTTTCTGGGGATGGGCGCCATGCTGACCGGGATCAGCTATACCAATCCTCTGCCGAAGGTGGATTACGAGGTCACTCTCAAAGCCATGCGCATCGATGGCTCGGATTTCTTCTGCGGCCTGACTTTCCCGGTCAAAGACTCGTTCTGCACCCTCATCGCCGGCGGCTGGGGCGGCGGTCTCGTGGGTCTCTCGAGCCTCGACAACTACGACGCCTCCGAAAACGAGACTTCCACCTATCGCAACTTCGAAAGGAAGCGCTGGTACTCCTTCCGGCTCCGGGTCACTCAATCGCGGATCGAGGCCTGGCTCGACGGCGATCCTCTCATCGACGTCTCGATCGCCGACCGCAAGATCTCGCTCCGGCCGGGTGAGATCGAGATGTCCGTGCCGTTCGGCATCTCCGCCTGGCAGACTCGCGCCGCCCTGCGCGACATCCGCCTGCGGCAACTGGATCCCGGCGAGATCCCGGCCGCACCCGCCTCCAAACCGTAGCCGCCGCGGCGCCGCGACAACGAACTGCCGGTCACCGCGGGGCTCCTGGACCAATTGCAGGTGTGACTGAACCGGCTTCAACCCACCCGGCCCGGGGCGCTTCCAGCAATCCGCCCAATCGGTTCGAGCCCTGGTCACTTGAACGGGACGTCGACTGGTTCGACCCTGACGAGCCCCCTCCAGCCACGCTTTTCTTCAAGGACCATTCCACCTCGATCCTCTCCACCAACGACAGCCCGGATGTCGGCTTTTCCGTCAGCGTCAATCCCTACCGGGGCTGCGAACACGGCTGCATCTACTGCTACGCCCGGCCCACTCACGAATACCTCGGTTTCTCCGCCGGCCTGGATTTCGAAACCCGCATTCTGATCAAGCAACACGCCCCCACCCTGCTCCGGCAGGCGTTGAACTCCCCGTGCTGGCAACCGCAGGTTATCGCGCTGAGCGGCGTTACCGACTGCTATCAACCCATCGAGCGCCGCCTCCAGCTCACGCGCCAGTGTCTCGCCGTCCTCGCCGAATTCCGCAACCCGGTCAGCATCGTCACCAAGAATGAACTGGTGACCCGGGATCTCGATCTGCTCCAGGACCTCGCGCAACACCAGGCCGTCGCGGTCTCCATCTCCCTGCCCACCCTGATCGGCGACCTGCGACGAGTGCTCGAACCCAGAACCTCGCCACCGCAGGCCCGGTTGTCGGCCATCCGCAAATTGGCCGACGCGGGTGTGCCCATCGGAGTGCTCGTTGCCCCCGTGATTCCCGGCCTCACCGATCACGAAATCCCGTCCATCTTGAAAGCCGCCGCCGCCGCCGGCGCCCGCTTTGCCGCCTTCCAGATTCTGCGCCTCCCGGGTGCCGTGGGCCCGCTGTTCGAGCAATGGCTCGGGCGTCACGCCGCGGAAAAGAAGGAAAAAGTGCTCGGCCGGATCCGTGCTCTGCGTGGGGGAAAGCTCAACGACCCCAGGTTCGGTCAACGCATGCGCGGTGAAGGGATCTTCGCCGATCAGATCCGACAACTGTTCAACGCCAGCCGCCGCCAGTCCGCCTTGAGTCACGGTTTCCCCGAACTTTCGACCGCCGCCTTTCGCCGGCCCGACGATCGGCAGCTGCGGTTCTGGTAACCGAAGCGCAAGCCGCCGGATCCGGCGCGCCGATCACGCCCCTCCGACTGTGGCACTTTGGCGAAAAGGACCCATCTCCGGCACGGCGCCCCGTCGCCGGCTCACTTCCGCTTGCTCGATCCCTGCGCGAAATCGCTGGTCGGAAAGTGGCGGCCCGGACACCGAGTGTAGACCGGATTGATCTGCTGGTGGGTCTTGACCGCGCTGGCCGGCAGCTTGCAGCGATCGCGCAGCGCCCGCAACAACGCGTCGAGACTCGCCAACTGTTTCCTGGTCGGCCCCTGCTGGTCGAAGTTGCCGACCAGGCAGATGCCGATGGCGATCTCGTTCAGCGATTCGCTGGCCAAATGGCCTCCGTTGATCTGGCTCGTCCATCGTCGCCCCACGCCCACCTCCCCGTCCTCCATTCCCTTGCCGTTGCCGATCACGAAGTGATACGCCAGGCCATTCTCCATGCGACGCCGGGTCCGATGATACTCGTCCATCCCCTTGATATTGCCGTTCTCGGTGCCGCTGTGATGCAGCACGATGTACTTCCACCGTCCCGGGCGCACTTTCGCCTTGGCGATCGCGTTGCGCACGGAACTGCTCAGCGCCGGGCTGGCCGGCTTGTTCTTCGAGGGTATGCGCAGCCGTTGCCCCACATAGATCACCGCACCCCGCTTGATCCGATTGTGCTCCGCCAACTCCGTGACGCTCAGACCATAGGCCGCCGCAATGCGCGACAACGTGTCGTTCTTACGCACAATGTAGACCGTCTCCGACCCCCCCGCGGCGGCCATCCCGACACCCACCATCAACGCAATCGCCAAGACCACGCCCGCATAAAAAATGTATGGACAACGTCGTGCTGTAATCATCACCTGACGTTTCACCCGCTAACACAGCCCACCACCTGTTGGCGAGGACTTTCTACCTCTCGCGCCCGATTTATCATCCTACCAGGGGCACGGTGTCCACTTGCGTCGGCCCGCGAAACACGCCCCTTCACCCGCGGTTCCAGCGACCCGCGGGCAGCCGCTTTTGCACTCTGGCCATTCGCGGGCCATCATCCTATCCTCCGGCCCGGTGACCTCGCGCGAACGCATCCTCCACGCCGTCCGGCATAAGCCCACCGACCGCCTGCCCATCGATCTCGGCGGCACCCGGCAGAGCGGCATTGCGGCCCTGGCTTATGCCCGCCTGCGCCGCCAACTCCGGCCCGACCTGAATTGTCCCTTCAAAGTTTTCGACGTGTTCCAGATGCTGGCCGAAATCGAACCGGAAATGTCGGAGCATCTCCCGACCGACACCGTGGCGCTGAACCGGCCGGTGGTGGCGTTTGGCATCCCCAACCGCGATTGGAAACCGTGGAGGCTCTTCGACGGCACGGAAGTCCTGGTCCCAGGCGACTTCAACCCGATCCGCAACGCATCGGGCGACTGGGAACTCCGACGCGCGGACGTCGCCATCGGCCAGATGCCGGCGGACGGATTCTATTTCGATCGCCTCGAGAAGTATCCCGGAGCCCTGCATCCCAACCTCGATTCATGGTCCGTCCCCCGCTTGTCCGAAGACGAATTGGAGCATTATGCTCGAACGGCCCGGGACCTGTACACGAACACGGACCGGGCCATCATCGCCGCGCTGGGCCCGCCTTATGAGCTCTTTAACGGCATCGGCCAGGGCGGTTTCGAAGACTGGATGATCACCTTCGCCTCCGAACCGAATTACGTCGCCGATCTTTACCAGATCCTCACCGACGCCTGGATCGAGAACCTCCAACTCCTCCACCAGGCCGTCGGTCCGCGTCTCCACATTCTCCAAATCTGCGATGACTTCGGCACGCAACGCGCCCCGTTCCTCTCGGTCCAGATGTTTCGCGAGCGCCTCCTTCCCGCTTATAAACGCGGCCTCGACTGGATCCATACCCGCACGCCCTGGAAAGTCATGCTCCATTCGGACGGCGCGCTCTACCCACTCCTGCCCTCGATCATCGAGATGGGCGTCGACATCCTCAACCCCGTCCAGACGTCCGCCGCCGGCATGGACGCCAAACGGCTGAAATCCGAGTTTGGCGACCAGTTGGTCTTCTGGGGCGGCTCCTGTGACCCGCAAACCACCCTGCGTTCAGGCTCTCCCGACGCGGTCGCCGCCGAGACCCGGGCAAACCTCGAGATTCTCAGCCCCGGTGGCGGCTACGTCTTCGCCCCGGTCCACAATATCCAGGCGGATGTTCCGCCTGAGAACATTCTGGCCCTGATCAAGACGGCCCGGCACCGACCAACTTCAGCATCGGCATGATCCGTTGCTGCAATTCGGTGGGCGATAATTCCAGGATCCGGGCCAGCGGCAACGCATCCGCCACATCAAATCGGCCCGAAACGGTGCGACGCAGGGTGGCCAGGTGCGCGCCGCACCCGAGTTTCTGTCCCAAATCATGGACCAGCGTTCGGACGTAGGTGCCCTTCGTGCAGGCGACACGGAAAGTGGCCAGGGGCTCCTCATAGGCGCTGAACCGGAAATTGTAGATATGGATGAGCCGCTCCTTGCGCTCCACTTCCACACCTTTGCGCGCCAGCTTGTAGAGCGGCACTCCATCCTTCTTGATGGCGGATACCATGGGAGGCAGCTGCATTTGATCGCCAACAAACGTCCCGGCCAGCTCGTTCAATTCATCCAGGCTCAGCGGCGGAACGGGCAAGGAACCCGTCAAATCACCCTGGGCATCGTGGCTGCTGGTGGATTCACCCAGCTTCATGGTGCCCTCGTAAACCTTGTCGTCCGCCATCAACCGCTCCGATAGCTTCGTGCCGCGGCCGAGCACGATGATCAACAACCCGGTGGCAGCCGGATCGAGGGTGCCGCAATGGCCCACTTTCTTGATCCGAAACTGGCGGCGAATCAGGTCAACCACGTCGTGCGACGTGGGGCCGGACGGCTTGTCGACCAGGAGCGCACCGTCAATGGGATCGAAAGTCTGCATCACAAATTGGAATCAAGAGCGGCCCGCACGGCCCGCAATACCCGCCGCTGAACGTCCCCGGGACGGCCCGGCATCCGGGCTCCGGCCGCCGCGGGATGACCACCCCCGCCAAACGGCGCCAGGATCTCGTTCACCCGCACCCGGCCATTCTTCGAACGCAGGCTGATGCGGGTCAGCTCCGGTTCGATTTCCTCGAAGATGCAGGCCACGACCACCGGCTCGATCGCCCGGAGGTGATCGATCAAACCTTCGCTGTCATCGGGTCGCGCCCCGGTGCGGACATAATCGGCCTGGCGCAGCCAGACATAGGCGGTGCGATCCTCGTGCGCCAGCCGGAAACGATGGTACACATGCCTGAGCAGCCGAACCCGAGACAAAGGGAACGATTGGTAGACAATCTCGCAGATCCGCGCCACGTTCGCCCCCAGCTTCACCAACTGCCCCGCCGCCGCGTAAGTCTCCGGAAGCGTGCTCGCATATTGAAACGATCCCGTGTCGGTCGAAATCGCCGTGAACAGACAGTCGGCAATGGCCGGCGTCACCGGCCAGCGGGCAAACTTCAGGAGCTGGAAAATCAGTTCGCCGGTCGAGGGCACCCGGGATTCCACCCAGTTCAGATCGCCGTATTGGGTGTTGCTTTCGTGATGATCGATGTTGATCAGGAACCGCCGCCGGCCCAACTCCCGACCCGCCCCGCCCAGCCGCTCGTAACTCGCGCAATCCGTCGCCACCACACAGTCAAACCTGCGCCCGGCCTCCGGCAACCGAAACAACCCGGCCGCATCCAGGAACGCCAGTTTCTGCGGCACCGGATCCTCATTCCAGCAGATCACCCGCTTGCCGCGGTCGCGCAAGGCCAAAGCCAGGGCCAATTGCGAGCCAATGCAGTCGCCATCCGGCCGCATATGACCCACGACGCAGAACGTCCGATGGCGCGCCAAGGCGTCCAGGATCCGCGATAACACCTCGGGCGAACGTTTCACAGGTCGCTTGCTCACGCCTCGCTTTTCACGGCTCGGCTTCCCCTTCCAACTCCGCCTCGGGAAGCTTCAGTTCCTCCATGATGGCCAGCACCCGGTTGCCACGCTCGATCGATTCATCCAGCACAAATCGCAACCGCGGCATGTATTTGAGGACGACTTCCCGCGCGACCAGGGTTTGAATGCGAGCCCGCTCGCGCAACAACACGGCCATCGCCTTCTTTTGTTGCTCGGGTTTGCCCACCACCCCGATGAAGACCGTGGCCGATTTCAAGTCGCCGGCCAGGCCGACGTCATTGACGGTGATCAATCCCGCGGCGTCGGGCTGGATCTCCCGGCGCAGCACCTCGCCAATCTGCCGTTTCAGCAATTCGCGAACGCGTTGGTGTCGAAGCGAAGGCATATCATTGTGGCCCGGCGGGAACCTGGCTTGGCTTCATCCGGGCATCCGCTTACAGCGACTGGGCGATCTTCTCCAGACTGTAACACTCGATGGCGTCGCCGATCTGGTAATCGTTGAAACCGTCAATGCGAATACCGCATTCAATCCCAGCCCGGACTTCCGTGACCTCGTCCTGGAACCGGCGCAACGAATGGCTCACACCTTCATACACCAGCGACTTCCGTCTCATCACCCGCATCTTGCCCTTCACGATCCGGCCGCTTGTGACCACACAACCCGCCACATTCCCGCCCTTCGACAGGGTGAAGACCTTGCGCACTTCGGCCGAGCCGGTGACCACTTCCTTGAAATCCGGATCCAGGAGCCCCGCCATCGCCTCTTTGACCTGGTCGATCAGCTCGTAAATGATCGAGTATAACTTGATCTGGACGCCCTCGCGCTTGGCCGCCTCGTTCGCGCTGCTGTCGATCCGGCAATGGAATCCCAGAACCACGGCCTTGGAAGCGGCCGCCAGCACCACGTCCGACTCCGTCACCGCGCCCACACCGCTGTGAATCACATCCAAAGAAACCTTGCTCGACTCGATCTTCTTCACTGCCTCGACGATCGCTTCCACGGAACCCTGGGTGTCCGCCTTGACCACCACTTTGAACACCTTGGCCGATTCAGACTCGATGGCGCTGAAGAAATTCTCGATCGTCATCCGGGGTCGCCGTTCCTTTTCCGGAACCCGGTTCTGGCTGGCGCGTTCTTCGGCAACCGTGCGCGCATCCTTTTCGTTCGGAAAAACGCTGAATTCAAGTCCCGCCTCCGGCACGCCGTTCAACCCCAATACCTTCACGGCCACCGAAGGGCCGGCCTCCTTCAGCCGGTTGCCCTCCTCGTTCACCAATGCCCGCACCTTGCCCCAATACTGGCCGCAAAGCAGCATGTCCCCCACCCGCAGCGTTCCCTTCCGGATCAGCAGCGTCGCCGTCGGCCCCCCGGGCTCGAGCCCGGACTCGATGACATTGCCTTTGGCGGCACGGGTGGGGTTGGCCTTGAGCTCTAGCATCTCCGCCTGCAGGACCAGCAGTTCCAGCAGCTTGTCGATTCCCTGTCTCGTGAGCGCCGAGACATCCACAAATATGGTGCTGCCGCCCCATTCCTCGCACACCAGGCCCTTCTCCTGGAGTTGCTGCCGCACCTTCATCGGCGTGGCGTTCGGATGATCGCACTTGTTCACCGCCACCATGATCGGAACCTTGGCCGCCAGCGCGTGATTGAGCGCCTCGATTGTCTGCGGCATCACTCCATCGTTCGCCGCAATCACCAGGATCACGATGTCGGTCACGTTGGCACCCCGCGCGCGCATCGAACTGAACGCCTCGTGACCCGGCGTATCCAAAAACGTGATCTGTTGCAGCTCGTTCTTCCGCTCTGGATGCGGAATCGAAATCGTGTAGGCCCCAATGTGCTGGGTGATGCCTCCCGCCTCTCGCGCGGCCACGTTCGACTTCCGAATCACATCCAGCACCGTCGTCTTCCCATGGTCCACGTGCCCCATGATCGTCACCACCGGCGCCCGCGGCCGCAAATCCTCCGGCCGATCCTCCAGATCGACTTCCACCGGCTTCCGCGGCGCGTGCACGATCCCCCCGCCCCGCTCCCGCTTTTCAACCTCGAACCGGAAACCATGTTTCGCGCAAACCCGCTGGGCAATCGGCTCTTCGATCGCCTGATTCACGGTGGCAAATACACCCGCCTCCATCAGATCGGCAATGATCTGAAAGGGCTTCTTCCGCAACGCCTCCGCCAAGTCCCGCACGATAATCGGCGGCTTGATCGTAATCACTTCCCCCGTCGTCGGCGGCACAAACTTCGCCGCCGGCTTCGTTGCGGTCGGCTCCCTTTCCCCACCGCGAAACGTCGGCCGGCCGGGGCCAGGTGACTGCATGCGATCTCCCGGCCGCCCGGGACGAACCGGCTGAGCCGGAGCCCGAGGCGGCACCACCCGGGGCGTCGCCGTCCGCGGCTGCGGCCGCTGGGGCAGTTGAATGAATCCCACTTTCTCGCCTATCCGTGGCGCCGGAGGAGGAGGAGGAGGAGGAGGAGGCACAACCACCTCCGGTTCAGCCGCCACGGGCGGCTCCGGCGCCGCGACCGGCTCTGCCGCAATCTCTTCGATCGCCGTCGGTTCTCCGGGAATCACCGGCGGTTGCTCCTCCACCAGAGGGGTTGCTGCCGGCTCCACCAACACGGGAACGACCGGCTCGTCAACCATCACCGGCTCGGCGGCGGGCGGCGGCGGCTCCTCATGGGGAGGCTCAGCCACAGGCGGCGGCGGCTCCGGAGGTGCGGTGACCACCACCACAGGCTCAGGTGCGGGCGGCGGGGACTCGGGTTGGGGAGGCAATGCCCCCCCGAGTTGCTCCTCCAAGTACGCCGCGGTGATCTTATCCAGGGAACTGGATGGCACCCTGGCGCCGGGGATACCCAGTTCTTTTGCCTTGGCAAGCACTTCCTTGCTTTCGATCCCCAGCTTCTTGGCAATGTCGTAAATCCGAACGGGCATAGATCTCTTACTGCAACCGGTCCGGTGTCGAACAACTCACTCGGTTTTTCTCACAGGCCCC
Organism: Verrucomicrobiota bacterium; assembly: GCA_023383055.1. Taxonomy (GTDB): domain Bacteria; phylum Verrucomicrobiota; class Verrucomicrobiia; order Limisphaerales; family JAHDYP01; genus JAHDYP01. The sequence goes on from JAHDYP010000073.1 coordinate 25,477, forward strand.
GGTATCGACTATCAACTCAATTCCTACACGGCCGACAATTGTTCGCCCCCGGCATTGCGTCGCGCCGCCTCGCTTCTGATCGCATCTATCACCGCGGGGGCTTGATCTCCAATCTCGGCGATCTCCGCCAGATCTCCAGGCTCCGCCTGCAACAAATCTTCCAGGCTCAAAAAACCGTGGTGCACCAGACTGTCCGCTTGCGCATCGGTAATCCCCGGAATCGCCGCCACGGTCTTAACCGCCAGAGCCACCTTCTCCTCGAAACCCATCGTCACCACGTGCTCCGGTTCGATGTCAACCTGCCAGCCAGTCAGCTTCGAAGTCAATCGCGCGTTCTGCCCACGCTTCCCAATCGCCAGCGAAAGCTGATCAACGCTCACCAGGATCTTGACGCGCCGGTTGACCTCGTCCACCTCGAAGGCTTTGAGCTTCGCCGGCGCCAACGAGTTCGTAATGAACGTCTTGATGTTGGAATCCCACTTGATTACGTCCACCTTCTCGTTGTTCAACTCCCGCACGATGTTCTTGACCCGCTGCCCCCGCAATCCCACACACGCCCCCACCGGATCAACCTTTTCGTCCCGCGACCACACCGCCAGCTTGGTCCGAAAACCCGGCTCCCGCGCAATCCCCTTGATCTCGATCGTGCCATCGCTGATCTCCGAAACCTCAAGCCGGAATAACTTCAACACGAATTGCGGATCCGCCCGGGACAAGATGATCTCCGGACCATGCGCCGTGTTCTCCACCGCCTTGACGTAACACCGAATCCGCTCGCCAATCTGGTATTCCTCGGTCGGAACTCGCTCCCGGTTCGGCAATAAAGCCTCATAACGCCCCAAATCGACCGTCACGTCCGAACGGTCAAACCTCCGCACCGTGCCGCTCACGATGTCACCAGACCGATCCTTGAACTCGGCGTAGATCAACTCTTTCTCCGCCCGCCGCAGGTGCTGCATCAGCGCCTGCTTCGCGTTCTGTGACGCAATCCGCCCAAAATTCGCCGGGGTCACCTCGACCTCAACTTCTCCTCCGAGCTGCGCTTCCGGGTTGATCCGACGCGCATCGAACACCGAGATCTGGTCGTGTTTGGAAACCACCTTTTCCGACACCACCAGCTTGGCGAAAGCCTTGATATCGCCACTCTTAGGATCGATACTGCAACGCAATTCACGCGCCGGCCCCACCGCTTTCTTCGCCGCCGACAACAACGCGTCCTCAACCGCCCTCAAAAGCACATCTTTCTGGATGCCTTTCTCGCGCTCCCAATATTCTAATACGGCCAAAAATTCCGCGTTCATAGTCCTGATCGTTCCCTATAAAGGAACAAAAAAGTCGGTAGAATACTTCCCCGACTTTTTCGCGCTGGTGCCCCAGCAATAGTCTCTTAGCGGACACAGCTAACCGCGAATCCCAAAAAGCGTCAAGGCCAAAGCCCGGTTTCGCCAATCTCACCCCTCGCTACCGCGATTCGGATCGCCGTTCCACGACCGCCTACATACCCGGCGCATCCGATCCTTTTGGGCGAAGCTTGGTTGCCACCGAGAAACTGCTTGCCGCCCTGTCGCTCTCTCTCAGATACTCGCGCCGCAAACTCGCCATGAATGCTTCCCCGCTCCCCGTTGCCCCATGAATGAACTTCCTTTGCCTGCCGTAATCCCCCGCCCTGCGCGTGCCCAAACCCTCTTCCCCTCAGCCCTGGCACTGCTGATCCTCGCCACCACGACCCTCTGGGCCGCCACCGATTCGCGCGCCGTCAGAAGACAGTTCGACACTCCGCCCCGAGCCTACGCCACCGCCCCGCTCTGGGTTTGGAACGACGACCTTACGGAAAGCCAGATCCGACAGACTCTCCGCGACCTCGCCTCCCAACACGTGCGACAGGCGTTCGTTCATCCCCGCCCGGGACTCATCACGCCCTACCTTTCCAGCGATTGGTTCCGGCTCTGGAAAATCGCCCTCGACGAGGCCGCCCGACTCGACCTGAACCTCTGGATCTACGACGAGAATTCCTACCCTTCCGGATTCGCCGGTGGCTGGGTGCCCGAATCCATGCCCGCCTCCCGCGGGCGCGGACTCCAACTGCGGGTCACTCCGTCCCCACCCGTCTGGACCGATGCCACCCTCGAAGTCTTCCGACTCGACGGCGATCGCGCCATCAAAACCACCGCCGACACGCGCAATGGCGCCTCTCTGCCCGACGGAACCTATCTGACCGCTTCCCTGCTCCGCGCCAGCGATTCCCCTTGGCACGGCAACCGGTCTTACGTCGATCTGCTCTACCCCGGCGTAACCGACCTGTTCCTCGAGATTACACTTGAAGCTTATCGCCGCGAAATCGGCGAGCATTTCGGCAGCCGCATCCCCGGCATCTTCACCGACGAACCCCACATCACCCCCGCCGGCGGCCTCCCCTGGACCGACGACCTGCCTGAAGTCTTCAGGCGACGTTGGGGTTACAGCCTGCCCGATCATTTCCCCAGTCTGACCCAGGAAATCGGCGACTGGCGCCGGGTGCGCCACAATTACCTCCAAGTGCTCCTCGAACTGTTCATCGACCGCTGGGCCAAACCATACTACGAGCGCTGCGCGCAATACGGCCTCGAATTCACCGGCCACTACTGGGAACACGAATGGCCCAATTGCCTGATCGTGCCCGATAACATGGCCCTCTCCGCCTGGCAGCAACGCCCCGGCATCGACACCCTCATGAACCGCTATGAGGAGCATACCCACGCCCAGTTCGGCAACGTCCGCGCCGTCCGCGAAATCGCCAGCCTCGCCAACCAACTGGGCCGAAACCGCACCCTGTGCGAAGTCTATGGCGCCGGTGGCTGGGACCTCCGTTTCGAAGATATGAAACGCATCGGCGACTGGCTCGCCGTTCTCGGCATCAACACCTTTGACGAACACCTTTCCTACGTCACGCTCCGCGGCGCCCGCAAACGCGATCACCCCCAATCCTTCTCCTACCACGAACCCTGGTGGGATTCCTACCACGTCATCGCCCAATACCTGACCCGCCTTTCCCTGGCCCTGGCCCACGGCGAACAAGTCAATCGCATCCTCGTCCTCGAACCGACCACCAGCGCCTGGATGTACAATGCCGGCGCCCATGCCTCCACCCAACTCAGCCAAATCGGCGATCGTTTCTTCCAGTTCCTGCTGTCGCTCGAACAACGCCAGGTCCCTTACGACCTCGGCTGCGAGGATGTCCTCGCCCGACACGCCTCCATTCACGACCGGTTCTTCCGCGTCGGACAACGCGACTACGATATAGTCGTGCTCCCTCCGCACACCGAGAACCTCAATGCCCCCACCGTCAAGCTCCTCGATACCTTCCTCCGCCAGGGCGGCACGGTCCTGGCCGTCGATTCCATCCCCAACCGCGTCAACGGCTCGATCTCCGACTCCCTCCCGTCCCTCGCCGCATACCCGGGCTGGCGCACGCTCAATGAAAAACAGACCGTCCAATCCCTGGCTCAACCCACACCCGACGCCCGGCTCACACTGACCCGCGCCCCGGACGACCGCGGAATCCTGTTCCACCACCAGCGGGAATTCACCGACGGACAATTGCTCTTCCTCGTCAATACCAGCATTGAAGATCCCGCCTCCGGCACCGTCGCGGCCCGCGCCGGCGCCGTCGAACAATGGGATCTGCTCACCGGCGAAATCCGGGCCTATCCCTGGATGCCCACGCCAGCCGGGCTCAAGGCCAGCTTCGAGCTGCCTCCCTCCGGCAGTCTGCTCCTCTTCTTGCCCAGCGAGAACCGGAAACAACCCACCACCACCCAACTTCGGCCGGGCGTTGCCCTGCCCCCTTCCGCCCCCGCCGAAGTCCAGCGACTCGGGCCCAACGTGCTTACGCTGGATTACGTCACCATCACCGCGGGAACCGAGACCCTCACCAACGCCTATTTCTATGCCGCCAGCCAGTTCGCCTTCCGCAAAAACGGCATGGACCGCAACCCCTGGGACAGCGCCGTCCAGTTCCGCGACGAACTCATCAGTAAAACGTTCGCCGCCGACAGCGGCTTCACCGCCACTTACCAATTCACCATCGCCGGGACCGTGCCGCCCGACCTCGAGGCGGTCGTGGAACGCCCCGACCTCTACACCATCACCTGCAACGGCGTGAATATTGTCCCCTCCCCAGGTCGATGGTGGCTCGACCGGGCCTTCGGCCGCTTCGGCCTCGACCGCGTCGCGCGCTCAGGCTCGAACGAACTGACCCTGAAAGCCACCCCGTTCCGGATCGAACACGAAATCGAGCCGGTCTATCTGCTCGGTTCCTTCACCCTGCGCCCCGTCGATAGCGGCTTCACCATCGCACCCGATCAACCACTCGCGCTTTCCCCCACTGACCCCAAACTCACCCACCATAACAACAACCCGGACCACACCATGCGGCTCAGCCAAGGCCAACGCCCGGGCTGGAACGTTCAGGGCCACCCTTTCTACGCCGAAGGCGTCGCCTACCGTCAGTCGTACAATATCAAAAGAAAACGGGATGCTTACCGGGTCGCCTTGGGCGCCTGGCACGGCAGCGTCGCCAAAGTCCTCGTCAACCAGAAACTCGTCGGCCATATCCTCGCACCCCCGTGGGATTATGATGTGACCCCCCACATCCGACGCGGCCCGAATACGATCGAAATCGTGGTCATTGGCACACTCAAAAACACACTCGGACCCCACCATGGAAATCCCGGAGTCGGCAGCGCGTGGCCCGGCATGTTCCAACACGGCCCCAATCCTGGTCCTCCCCCGGGCGGCCAATACCATACCCTCGGCTACGGCCTTTTCGAACCCTTCACCCTCATCGAAGCCGACGCCGCGAAGTAGCTTAAAGCCCCGGCCCGCGTTCGCTCACAGCCCGCCTCCCGCGCTGCGCCTGCGAATCCCGAGCCGCAAAGCCTTTTGCCACTCCTCGAAAACCGGCTATACTTGCGCCGTCCGAAACAGAATCGGACATCATGCTTTCACGCAGTCAACGTTGGCCCAAGTTTGCGGATCAGACCGGTTGCGCTCCCGGACGCCGACGAGCTTTCACCCTGATCGAATTGCTCGTGGTGATCGCCATTATCGCCATCCTCGCCGGCCTCCTCCTCCCCTCCCTCAGCCGGGCCAAGGTCAAGGCCCAAGCCATATTATGCATGAACAACCACCGCCAGCTCCTCCTGGCCTGGCGCATGTACAACGACGATAACCAGGGTCGCATCCTCTTCGCCAGCCCCTACCCCGGCATCCCCGCCACCGACCCCTACGCTTGGGTCCTCGGCTACATGGACTTCAACCCCGCCAACCCGTCCAACTGGGACATCGAGAAAGATATCAAACGTAGCCCCCTCTGGAACTACTGCGGCGACCCGGCCGTCTGGAAATGCCCATCCGACCGTTCCAGCATCGAACCCGCCACCGGACCCTACCAGGGCCGCCGTGTCCCCCGCGTGCGCAGCATGTCGATGAACCTCTGGGTGGGCGGATTCGGCGGCGAAAGCCTCGGCTTGTCCGGCAATAATTCCTGGCGCGTTTACCTCAAGGAATCCGACATGATCGATCCCGGCCCCGCCAGGACGTTCGTCTTTCTCGACATGCGCGAGGACAGCATCGATATCGGCAACTTCGCCCCCGACATGCGCGGCTGGCCCGATCAACCCGAAACGATCGGCTTCTACGATTACCCGGGCAGCTACCACGGCCAGGCCGGCGGATTCTCCTTCGCCGATGGCCACTCCGAAATGCGACGCTGGCGCGATCCCCGCACCATGCCTCCCCTTCAAAAAAACGGACTCGTTCCCGATATCCTCGCCTCCCCGCATAACCCCGACGTCATCTGGCTGCAGGAACACTCGACCCGCAAAATCATAGACCCCGGATCGCCTGCGCCATCCGGGGTCATCAACTGAAGCAGTGCTCCCCATGCGGAGTCCGTTCGTCAGTCAGTCACCGCAATCCTCCGCGGCTTGACCCGCTCCGCCTTCGGCAGGTGGAGTATCAACACCCCTT
>JAHDYP010000074.1:0-25830 GCA_023383055.1 Verrucomicrobiota bacterium
CGAGAAACTGGCCGGTGTTCGCCTCCGTCTGGGGGACGCCCTGCTCCTGCTCGGTCCCAAGCCCGAAATCGCACGACTGCGCGAAGACGATAATTTCGTCGTCCTCGACCCGCGACGCGATGTGGTGCTCGACCGACGCCGAGGGCCGGTGGCATTGGGTATCGTCGGGTTGGTGGTTGCCCTGGCGGCGCTCAAGGTGTTGCCCATCGTGGCCACCGCCATCCTCGGCTGCGTGGCGATGGTATTGACGCGCTGCATACACGCCGAGGACGCCTATCGTGCCATTGACTGGAAGGTGGTGATGCTCATCGCCGGCTTGCTGCCGCTGGGTCGGGCCCTGGAGGAGTCCGGAGCCGCTCAACTACTCGTTGACCAGGCGCTGAGTGCCTTTGGCGGGGCGGGGCCGACCATCATGCTTGCCGCGCTGTACTTGCTGACCGCGGTCCTGACTGAATTCATGAGCAACAATGCCGCGGCGGTGCTCCTGGCCCCGGTCGCCATTTCTTCCGCGGTTCAGTTGGGTGTGGATCCCCGACCCTTTCTAGTCGCCGTCACATTCGCGGCCTCGACCAGTTTCGCCACCCCGGTTGGCTATCAGACCAACACGATGGTTTACAACGCGGGCGGCTACCGCTTCACGGATTTCGTGAAGGTCGGCGTTCCGTTGAACCTCATCTTCCTGGCGGTCGCCGTCTACTTCATTCCGAAGTTCTGGCAGTTCTGAGCGAACATCCCTCCGTAGGTGTTCTGAGCGACGATCACGAACAGGTCCGGGAAATTGTCGAGCAGCCACGCGATGAAAGCGAGCGGAGCCCGACCGGAACGAAGCGATTTGGGTTTGGTGATTCGGAGCCTTGGTGATAACAGGGGTGTGATGCAGACGCCAACTCCAGGACCGAAGGCGTTCAATACGACCCATTGGAGCCTCGTCGGCGCGGCGCAGTCGGACCCGGCCGACCGCACCAGGGCCCGCAACGCCCTCGAAGTGCTTTGTCGCGCCTATTGGTATCCGCTCTACGCCTTTGTCCGAACCCGCGGGTATGCATCCGCCGACGCCCAGGACCTGACCCAGTCCTTCTTCGCCCGCTTTATCGCAAGCGGGGGATTTGCCTCGGCGAATCGCGAGCGAGGTCGGTTTCGGACTTATTTGTTGGGCGCCATGAAGCATTTTCTGGCCAACGAATGGCATCGGGCGAGGCGAATCAAACGTGGGGGGGGGCGTGGCCTTTCTGGAGTGGGATGCGCTGGACCCCGAGGCGCGCTACGCGGTCGAACCCCAAGCCTCAAGCAACCCGGATGTCTGCTTCGACCGCGAGTGGGCTTTGCGGCTGACGGAGATCGCGCTCGCGCGATTGCGTGCGGAATCGGAGGCGGAAGGCAAAGGCGCCTTGTTCGTGGCTTTGCAGGGCAGCCTGACCGGCGAAGAACCACCGCGGGGTGAGACGGCTGCTCGACTCGCCATGACCGAGGGCGCGGTGAAGGTGGCGGTGCACCGATTCCGAAAACGCTATCGGGAGTTGCTCCGCGAGGAAGTGGCGGAAACCGTGGACGATCCTTCGGGAATTGATGACGAAATGCGTTATCTCGTAACCGCGCTGCGGGGGGACTGAATCACTGGGCTGTAACCTGCCTTTGGTTTTCGTGTAGGATACCGTGATGATCGCGTCGATTTCGAACTCATGAACTTTGCCAAATCCGCCACTTGCTCTCGTTGCGGCGCGGCGATCCCGGCTGGCGCCCAGGAGAAAATCTGCCCCGCCTGCCTGCTTTCGGCCGCCCTCGAGACGGCCGTCGTCGAGACGGTGCCGGCGAGCCCAGGACAGGCGCCGAGCGCTCGCGGCCGACCTGCCGAGTTCCCTTGTGAACTCGGCGCTTATCGTCTACTCGGGTTCCTCGGTCGAGGCGGCATGGGCACGGTCTACGAAGCCGAGCATGTTGTCAGCGGCCGTCGCGTCGCCCTCAAGATGCTCGAGCAAGAGCTGGATTCGCCGGAACTGCGGCGGCGATTTCTTCGCGAAGGCCGGCTCGCGGCGCGCGTGAATCATCCGAACAGCCTGTACGTCTTCGGCAGTGAACAGATCGAGGGCATTCCGGTGATCACGATGGAAATCGCCGGTGGCGGAACTCTCAAAGACGAACTGAAGCGCCGCGGGCCACTGCCGGTCGCGGAGGCCGTGGACGCCATGCTCGATGTCGTTTCCGGCCTGGAAGCCGCCTCGGCCTGCGGGGTCTTGCACCGCGACATCAAGCCGTCGAACTGCTTTGTCACTCCGGAAGGTGCGGTCAAAGTGGGTGATTTCGGGCTATCGGTCTCCACGCTCGCCCGGACCGATACGTTCATCACCGCTCACGGCAAGATTCTGGGCACACCCGCTTACGCGGCGCCGGAGCAGTTGCGTGGCGATACGGTGGATGTTCGCGCCGACATCTACTCGGTGGGGGCGACCCTTTTCACCCTGCTCACGGATCATGCGCCGTTCGAGGGCGACAACGCGGTCCAGGTGGTCGCCAATGCCGTCAATCAAAAGCCCAAGCCTCTCAGCACCTTCCGCGGCGACGTGCCCCAGGGCTTGGAACAGGTCGTGGCCAAATGCCTCGCCAAAGAACCTGCCGAACGCTACACGGACTATCCGGCGTTGCGCGATGCACTGCTGCCGTTCAGTTCGCGGGAACCCGAACCCGCCTCGATGAATGTGCGCGCCGCGGCGGGCTGGATCGATTTCCTCCTCGCATTTCTGGTCCCGTATGTCGTGCTGATGCTTTCGATCGGCGCGGGTATGTTCCATTTCGGGCCCCTGATCGAACGCACGTTCTATTCAGCCAGATACTACCTGGCGTTCCTCGCCTTCGGGCTGCTCTATTTCACGCTCACCGAGGGCCTCTGGGGCGCGGGGCTCGGCAAGAGCCTGATGGGCTTGCGTGTGGTTCGGTCCAGGGGCCGCGTTCCTGGCCTGGGGCGGGCCTTTTTGAGGATCCTGGTTCCGATCGGCTTCATCGAATTGGTCCGTGTGCCGTTCCTGCTGGCCACGGTCGCACCCGCTGATGCCAACAGCGTGACCGGCGTTCATGCGTTGTTGTATCTCGGCGCCAGCAACGTCTGCCCCTGGCTGGCGGTCCTGCTCGCCCTCAAAGCACGCCGCGAGAACGGGTTCGCCACCGCGTGGGATCGCCTCTCCGGAACCCGTGTCGTTATCAAGCCCAAAGGGACCCCGAAACCCTCGATACCGTCAGCCACTTCAATCCCCGCACAGGGCCAAGCGACCGGAACCCTCGGCCCCTATCGCATTACTGGCGAAATCGTATCCGGCAAGTGGATTGTGGCGACGGATCCCGTCCTGCATCGACAGGTCTGGCTGCGAAAACGAGAAACAACCGGGCCTTCGGCCGCTCGTCGCAGCGTCGCCCGCCCAGGTCGACTCCGGTGGCTTCAAAAGGTGGAAGCCGCGGGCTCGATCTGGGACGCCTTCGACGCTCCGCACGGGATGTCATTCGCCCGTTGGCTCGAGGATGAAAAGGTTGTGCCCTGGGCAAACCTGCGGCACTGGCTCTGCGACCTTGCTTCGGAACTTTGGCAGGCAGCCACGGACCAGACGCTGCCGGATGAGCTGAGCCTCGATCAGGTGTGGATCACCGCTCAGGGGCAGGCCGTCCTGCTGGACCAACCATGGCCTCTCGCCAACTCCTCCGCCGAGCGCATTTCCGTGCGGCACCTCGATGGGCAACAGCGTTTCCTGAACGCGGTGGCCGAGTGCGTCGACTCCACGACGCTGCCGCTGCATGCCAGACGGGTATTACAGAATCTGGCAGCCGGCAAATTCGAGAAGCTCAGTTATCTGACTGGAATCCTGCGCGGGCTCCTGGAGAAACCGGTCGAGATCAGCAAGGGAATCCGAGCTGGATCGGTGTTCATGCTGCCGGTGTATGTCTGCATTATGGTGTTCCTCGGAAGTTATCAGCCCGAGGGGGCCGACCAGGGGGTGGCGGCGCTGTTCAGGGCCGCCCTGACTGCGACCACCGTGGTTCTGAGTGCACGCATGGTGATTCAATTGTTCGAAGTCCCGTTTCGCACGACCTGCAGCCATGCCATCTTCCGGTTGGTGGTGGTCGACGCGAAAGGACCACCTGCGGGCCGCGGTCGGCTCCTGCTCCGGTGGGCCATCGTTTGGCTGCCACTGCTTCCAGTGTTGCTGGGCCTGTGGGCCAAGCGAACCGAGCCTCAGGCAATTCTTATCCTCGAACTGGTGGTTCTCCTGTTGTGGATCCTGGCGGCGGTTTACGCGGTGGTCCATCCGCACTGCGGCTTGCAGGACCGTCTGGCGCGAACCCGGGTGGTACGGCGCTGACCGCAGCTTGGCGCAGAGCTTTACAGCTCATCTCAAAAACCGCTCCGACTGGAGGCGTGAGTTACACGAGTGGCGACTCCTCAACGGCCTCGACTGGAGGGGCGAGTTACACGAGCCCGCCTTTCGGCGACTTCCAGTGCAAACCCGGACTCGCGGTAGCTCGTCCCTCCAGGGATGAGTTGGCTTCCCAGCCTTGTTCGCCGGCACACCCGACTCTGGGTGCTTCCAGGTGGGAGAACGTCCTCCGGTCATCCACTTTCACCGGGCCTCTTGTAACCTGTGTCGCCGGTTCTTTCAGGACAAGGGGGATGAACATCATGAAATCAATGAACTCGATGCGACGACCCCAGGCCACGCTGCTGTCCACCGTTCTGGTGATTGGTGCCATCGCGGTGACCGGCTGTAGGCCTGACCATACCAAGGAGGCCGCCGCCACGCCGTTGTTGCTGGATGACTATTCGGACGCCAAGCGAAACCGGAACCGTGCGGAACGACTGCTGATTGACGACCAGTCCGCGGGCAGCCAATCCCGGGCGACCGTGAAATGCGCGGACGGCGTGCTGTCCGTCCACGGCGATCTGGTTCCCGGTCGCGGGGTCCCTGCCTTCATCAGCGCGGTGTCACTGCTTTCGGAGGAAGGAAAGCCCAAGGACATGACCGACTACCAAGGTGTCCGGCTGCGCGTGAAAGTCCTCAAGGGCACCCTCTGTGTTCAGGTCGCCACTTCCACCGTCACCAACTTCGATTATCACGCAAGTGCGCCCATCGCCGGCAAGGGAGGCGACTTTCAGGAGGTGCGGATTCCCTTCAAAGCCATGAAACGCGCCTGGTCGGAGCAGACCGCCCTCAACCTGGAGACCGTCACCAGCGTCAATCTGGTCTCCTTCGGATTGTCCAGGGACGCGTTTGCCTACGAAGTGGATGAAATCGGGTTCTATTGAACCCACCCTTCGGCCCAACCCCAAACTGACGAGCCGCCATGACCTCATCCTCTGTTTCGACCACCGTTGGCCGCCCCACCCGGGATGCCGGCAACCGCCTGGATGATCTCGATGCGACCCGGGCATTTGCGCTCCTGCTCGGCATCGTATTCCATGCGTGTCTGTCGTTCATGCCGGTGTTCATGGGTTGGGCCGTGCAGGATGTCTCGACCAGTCCGATGGTCGGGATGTTCATGGTCGTCAGTCACGCGTTCCGCATGGAAACGTTCTTCCTGCTTGCGGGTTTCTTCAGTCACCTGACTTTTCATCGCAAGGGCGCCGGCGACTTCGTGCGTTCGCGCGTGATCCGGATCGTGGTGCCATTTGTCGTCGGTTGGTTCATCCTGCGGCCGTTGCTGATCTCGGGTTGGATCATGGGCAATGCCAGTCTGCGTGGGAAGGTCCAGGTCTGGGCCGGTCTGCTGGGAGGCATTCACTCCCTCTCGACGCTGCCGGCCGGGATCTTCACTGGCACGCATCTCTGGTTTCTGTATTACCTGGCGATGATCACCGCGCTGACGCTGGCGGTGCGTCGACTGCTGGCCGCCACCGGTTCGTTGGGTGTTGCCTTGCGCCGATGTGGTGACGCCGTGGTCGCGTGGCTGGCCGCGTCTCCATTCTCGCTCTTGCTCCTCGCGATTCCGACGGCAGCCGTGCTCTGGTTCATGAATATCTGGGGCATGGACACACCCGACAGGTCGCTCCGGCCGCATCTTCCGGCGCTCGCCATCTACGGGGGCTTCTTCGTCCTCGGATGGATGTTGAGCCGGCAACGCGAGTTGATCCCCTCGTTTACGCGGTTGACGCCTGCGCGCTGGACGCTCGCCGGCATGGGCATTGCCGCCATCCTCGGGTTGGGCGGAATTGAAGGTGATCCGGCCCATCGGCATTACGTGGCCGCGCATGTGGTGTACGCCTTCGGATATGCGCTCACAATGTGGTCGCTGGTGTTTCTGACCATCGGCGTCTTCCGGAAACTGTGTCAGCGGCCCAATGCCTTCGTTCGCTATGTCGCCGACTCGTCCTACTGGATGTACCTGATCCACCTGCCGATTGTGGTGTGGCTGCAGGTGGCGATCGCCGAACTGCCACTGTATTGGTCGACCAAGCTCGCCTTCGTCTCCGCCGTCACAATCGCCATCTCGTTGTTCACCTATGATCTCTTCGTGCGTTCGACGTTCATTGGTCAGGTGCTGAACGGCCGTCGCCGCGAACGCATGCTGACGGCCACTTTCAAACGGCTGCGCCCGCAAGTGCCTCACGGCAACAACTCCATCTTGGACTTCGAAAGGCGTCGGACACGGTCAGCGCGCACCGTTCAAGCCGGAGGAGCTGCAGGCGATCCAGGAAGCGCACGCCGACCGGAAGCCTCGGCGTGAAATCCTATGCTGAAAATGCTCGACCGGACCATCTCGCGACGACTTGGGAGGTCATCGGACAGTTGAATAGCGTCCAGATGGCTGCTTCACTTTCCCCCGATCAACTGGAAGCGACTCCTCGCCAACATTACCGGCACCGTTTTCGGACATCACGGGGACCGAGCTCTTTGAGGCGGCGATCACGCTGGGACCAGAACACGAATTCCCGGCGCGCGGTTGCTCTTCTTCTTCGCCCGTCGGATGACGATTTCGACGTCCTGATCGAGCGCATTCAGGAATCGGAAGAGGCGGTCGGAGGAAAATCCTTCAAGCCGCCCGTGGAGCAGCGCGGACACCCTGGGCTGGTCAGTGCCGAGCAGGTCCGCCGCCTCCTGTTGGGTCAGTTTGCGTTCCTCCAGGATGCCGCAAATGCGGTAGGCGATCTGGGCCTTGGCGTTGAGTTCCTCCGCGTCCGGCAAATTCAGATCCTCGAAAATGTTCTTTCCGCCCTGACGGACGGCTTCGTGGGTTTTCATGGCGTTCCCTTTTGGTGTTTTTCGGTCCATTCCCGGTAATGTTCTTCTGCTCGTTTCAGTCGTTCTTTCACCAGATCGAGTTCCTGCTTCGGGGTCTTGCTGCCGGTCTTGGACTTCTTCTGAAACGTGTGCAGCACATAGTATAGATCGGCGACTGTTGTCGAGAGTGAAGAGATCTGGCGTCTGGGGCCGAAAACCCGCAAGGTCGAAATGCTCGGTTCCAACCCACAAGAGCATCGCAATCGCACCGGCCACCTTGCGAAACTGCTAAACTGCTCTGAGGCGTTGCCAATCACTTGACCCCGGGGTGTGCGTTTGGTAGCAGGTGGGCCTATGTGGTCCTGGAACTGCCGCGCTTGTGCGCTGCTTCTGCTCGTTGGCGAAGGATTCCTCGTAGCCGGCGGTCGCGCCGCGGTCTATGCCGACTTCCGGGTTCAGGCATTCGCGCCCTCGGTCATCACCAACGAATCGTTCAGTGGCAAGTTCGCCGATCCGGACGGCGACGGCCTGGTCAACTTCCTCGAACACGCCCTGGGACTGGATCCCACACGCGCGGATGCCGATCGCGGTTTCGGCTGGTACCGCGACTCCGACGCGATCGGGCTTCGGTTCCAGGCCGCGTCGGCGGCTGGACAATCTTTCGCCCAACTGACGGCCGCCGAAGAGGCGCCTCCGGTCGCGGAGATCCGCTGGGTATGGTTCGAAGCGGAGAGTGGCGGGGGCGACGCGTCACCCGAGTTGTCAAACGACGCGATGATCTGGGTCGGACCTGGCGGCAACTTGCAGCGCAATGTCAACGTGCCGTCCGCCGGCATTCATCAGCTATGGGTTCGCAAGTTCTGGAATCCGCAGGCATTCCGCTGGCGGATGGGCGCGGCCGACCCATGGAAGGAATCCGGTTCGCAGACGTTGTCGGATCTTGTGGTGTTGGATGGCAACCCGGGGCGACGCGTGGGCTGGTCCAATGTGGGTGCGGTCGATCTCCAACCCGGTGCGCACAGCTTCCGCCTCGAAGTGCTGCCGGGCGACTCGAACACGACGGCCTATGATTGTTTCCTGCTGACGCGGGAACCTTTTGTGCCGCGTGGCGAACTAAAGCCGGGCGAGACGGTGGCCGTCGATCAACCGGGTTGGTTCCCTTTTCAACCCGCGGCGGACCGCTTCGAGTTCAGTCCCCTGGACCTGCGCCATCTCAACGAGCGCGAGGCAGGGGAGCATGGTTTCATCCGGGCGCGCGGCGAGGACTTCGTGCACGAACAGACTGGGGAGCCGGTGCGGTTCTGGGCAGTGAATGTGGGCATGGGTTTTGTGGGCAACGCGCCGACGGAACTGGACGGCTTCGCCCGCGCGATGGCCAAGCGGGGGGTGAACATGGTTCGCGTTCACGGAACCATCTACGACGGAAGCGGGGCGGACTTCGGGCGGGTGAACACGAATCGTGTGGCCCAGTTTCATTACTTCGTGAAGGCGCTCAAACGCGAGGGTATCTACACGAGCCTGAGCATTTACTTTCCGCTCTGGGTTGAGTTGGGACCGGAGAACACTCAGTTCGCCGGCTACCGTGACGGGCAGCATCCTTTTGCGCTGCTCTATTTCCATCCGGAGTTCCAGCAGCTCTACCGGGAGTGGTGGCGTTATCTCCTGACGACGCCCAATCCCCACACCGGGCTGGCCCTCAAGGACGATCCCGCCGTGGCATTCGCCGAGATGGTCAACGAAGATTCGACCCTGTTCTGGACGTTCAATCCGGATGCCGGTGACGCGGGCAACATTCCCGACCCGCAACGGGCGATACTCGAGACGCGGTTCGGCCAATGGCTCCTGGAACGGTATCCCGGTCGCACGCTCGCGCAAATCCGGAGCGGCGAATGGAACGGGCAGGCGACGGCCCAGGACGATTTCGCCAACGGGCGTGTCGGGTTCCGCGCATTATGGAACATCGCCAATGACCGCTCACGGCGGGACCAGGATACGGCTCGGTTTCTCACCGACCTCATGATCCGGTTTCATCGGGAGACCTACGCGTTTCTCAAGGAGGATCTGGGGTATCGCGGGTTGGTTTACGGTTCGAACTGGAGAACCGCCTCGGCGCAATACCTCGATCCGCTCGACAAACACGCGAACGACGTCGCCGACTTCTTCGATCGTCACGGCTATCTCGGTGGTCTGCACCAGGGCCCCAATGCGTCGTGGAACCTCGAAATCAACCAGACTTACGACGACCGCAGCGCATTGAAGTTCCTTTCCGCCGACGGCGCCGCCGATGACTTCAATAACCCGCTCTGGGACCTCAATTACCAGCGTAAGCCTTCCGTCCTCTCCGAAGTCAACTGGCCGTTGCCCAACCGTTACCGGGCGGACATGATTCTGGCCGGTGCCGTGTTTGGTGCGTTGCAGGGCAGCGACGCGATATTTTGGTTTGCGGCCGGATCGCCCGCCTGGGACGGGCTGCCGCCCAAGTTTTCGATTCAAACCCCGGTGGTCCAGGGCCAATTCCCCGCCGCGGCACTCATTTACCGGCTCGGCCTGGTCCAAACCGCTCCTCGAGTGGTGGACCTGCAACTCGCGGTCGACGAGCTCTACGCGTTGAAAGGCACGCCGCTCCCCGCGCCCCAGAACTTTGACCAATTGCGCGGCGAGGACATTCCGCCGGGCGGGACCCTCACGAACGTCAGCGCCATCGATTCGCTGGCGTTTCTCGTCGGACGCGTCGGTGCGGACTTTGTGACGAACGGCGCACCGCAGTCGCAGATTCTCGATCTTTCGCCGTTCATCGATCGGGCGCAACGGAAGGCGCGCAGCCAAACGGGCGAACTGGAATGGGACTGGGGGATTGGAAAACTCACGATCAACGCCCCGGCCGCCCAGGGCGTGACGGGGTTCTTGAGCGAAATGGGGCAAGTGGACCTGGACGGCGTGCGGATCGAATCAGCGATGGACTACGGGTCGATCCTGGTGGTGTCCCTGGATGGTCAGACGATCGCGAACTCGGCCAGACTTCTCCTCCAGGTGGCCAGCGAGGAACAACCGCATGAATGGGCAACCAGCTCCGCCACCGGGGTGCGCACCCTCACCAATCGCGGGACCGTGCCGTTGCTGGTAAAGGATCTGGCCGGAACGGTTCAGTTCAAGCGGGCCGACGCCGCCGCGATGAGCGTCGTCCCCCTCGATTTCAATGGATATCGACTGGATGCGCTGCCTGGCGATGCCTCGAACATCGCACTACGCCCGGAAGTTCCCTACTACCTCATCGAGAAATAGGCCATCGGCAGGACCAACTGCGATTTGATCCGGACCACCTCCTTCACGGCGGAAGTATGGACCGCCGGAGGGTTGATGACCTGCTACGTGCTGGTCCTCATGCGGCAGTTACCTGCTGAAGCTCCAGATCCTGGAATAGGGGATCATCGAAGTCCGGGCTCACGCCGATTCCGTGCTTGAGATTCACACGGCGCACCACAGCCGGGCGGAATTCGCTTCCGCTGCTTTCCGCAAGGTTAGGGAAGGGGTCGCCACGCCTGCTTATTTCCAGCGACTCCTGACCCAGTTTCGTGCGGATTGCCTGTCCGGGACCATCGTTCTGCATGGATGGCCTCGCAGCCCGACAGCTCAATCCCAATCCCACTCCTTGAACAACTCAGCGATCGGAAACTGAAAACCGGGCAATACCTGCTCACCGTCCAGGACGGCGCCGGAACCGAGAATGCGCCGCTGCGTCGGGGAATGGCAGACTTCAACGAACTGATCGACCGGGTGGATGATCCAGGCCAACTGAGTGCCGCTGGCAAAGAAATCCTCCAGCCGTTCGGCGATCTCCGCCGTTGTGTTGGATGGAGCGAGGATCTCCACCGCCAGGTCCGGCGCACCGGCGAAGAACTGTCGCGAAGAACGCTTCAAACCTCGAAGACGCGCTTTGGAAACGAAGGAAACATCCGGCGCCCGACAGTTTCGATTGCGCATCCAGAACCCGGTGCTCGAGTCCCATACTGCCCCCAGCTTGTGCGCTTTGGCGTGGGTGCCCAGGGCGATGATCAGTTGCGCGCAAATGTCCCCATGCTGGTAGTTGTTCTTCGGACTCATCACCAATTCCCCCTTCACCAGCTCGTGAACATACCCGTCGTCCGGCAAGGCCTCGAGGTCGGCCTCAGTCCAGGGCTTCTTGTCGACCCCCGTAATCATGGTGGGAGCGTATCGATCGACCCAAAGAATGTCAAACGGGCCGACGTTGGGCGAGGGAGGGTGTGAGGCTTTGTGGGAAGGAGGCATTCGCTGGTGCAACTTCGCCCGACACCTCATCGCCGCACACATCCGCGGCGACCAAGTGATTGACCTCGCTACATCATGACAGGAACAGGTCCGCTGAAACGCCAAAATGCTCACTCAGTGTGCGGACGTGGTCCACGGTCAGCTTGCGTTAGCGTTCGGCTTTGCCCGGCAGCGGGAACTGCTCCATGATTACGGATATGGACGACCATGAACTGCTTCGGGAATTCGACCGGGAACGGTCGGAGGAAGCCTTTCGTGAGTTGGTCGACCGGCATCTGGGGATGGTCTATGCCGCGGCGCGCCGAATGGTCGGGGACTGGCATCTGGCGGAGGAGGTGGCGCAGGACGTGTTTTGCACGCTGGCCCGGAAGGCCGGGACCGTGCGCCCGCCTCAAGTGATCGCGGGATGGCTTGATTTGGTGGAAGGGCGTCGAGATGCGGGCCGCGCCACGCTCCAATCGGTGATCGAGAATGGGCCTGGATCGGGATTTGAACATCATCTGCATCTGATGTTGCGCGAGATCGCCAGCCTTACTTCGGCTTGTTGGGACGCGCCCAGATCTCGCCGGTCGGTGTCCCCTGGGAACAGCAATGGATGCACTTGGTGTTTCAACATACCGGCGAGTTTCAACAGATCCGGATCGCGATTCGGCCATGCGCTTGTACCGGGTCAGGGTCGAAGAGAAGGAGGGGCTTTGAGGAAGGAGATACATCGTTCGCGCAGGTATTCGATGATCGCGAAGTGAACATCTTCGGCGCCCGCTAGAAAAGTAAGAGTGAATCGGGTTCGAGACTATAAGAGTATGCCACGCTCTGCCGCAATTGAAGCCCGTGGTCGGGCCGTGTGGCTGAGTGTCATCGTACGAACCGACCAATCATATATCAAACGTTCGGCGCCGAGAAAACGTGATGAGTGTTGCGACACGCCATAGGCTAGGGTGGATTCTGGTTGCAGTCTCGGTGGCGGCGGCTCTCGCTGTTCCGCTGCTCGTCGGAGCACCCGCTCCAGAACGCACATTCGCCGCGAGCGAAGTGACGGTCGGCCCAATCCACATCATCATAACACCGACAGTCACTTGGATTTGCAGTCTGCAATTCAGCGTTCCCATACTGTTGTGCGGCATTGCCGGTCTGCTAT
The DNA here is from genome assembly GCA_023383055.1 of Verrucomicrobiota bacterium. Classification (GTDB taxonomy): domain Bacteria; phylum Verrucomicrobiota; class Verrucomicrobiia; order Limisphaerales; family JAHDYP01; genus JAHDYP01. The sequence goes on from JAHDYP010000074.1 coordinate 12,622, forward strand.
GCTTGCTCTGGCCGCCGCGAAGAGCTTTGTGATGAGATCGGTAAACAAAGCGCCGAACAATCCGGCTTCAGGCAAGGCCGAGATCGCGCCTCTGTTAGCAAGTGAACTCCATTGCTCCGGCCTGCCTGAGCCGGATCGTTGGGCGCTAACGTGAACCATGCGGTCCGTTTCCATCATTCTGGTTGTGTTCGGACTCCTGACCGGCGGTATGGTCTGGTTTGCAGTTGGACCTCAAGAGCCCGTTCATCGTTGTCACGTAACAGCGAGCATCCTGGGAATTACGAACGACGCGTCAGGTCTGCAACGCGCGACTGTGCAACTGGTGAATATTGGCCGCCGAAAAACCTTCTCGACTCCCTTGTGGACCTTGGAAAGTCGTTCCGGCGGGACGCAGCGCCTGGTGATGACAAATCTCCTCGCCGTTCTCCCCTCAAGAGTCATTGAGCTGGCACCCGATGAATCGTTCACTCTGACGATCGAAGTCCCGGCTGACAAACGCACGTGGCGGGCAGGATTCTGGTACGGTGAGGCGTCACCCCCGTGGACCCACCGAGTGTATGCTTGGGCCGCAGGAAAAGGTATCGTGGAGCCGAGGGGCCGTGGCTTCTTTGCGTGGACAGAATGGGCGGACGAAATCACCGCCCAACCAAGCGATGCACCAAATGACGGTCCCGTGACCCCACTTGCCTATCCGGACGCATCGAGAGGCCGCCGTCAGTGATCTTGATCGTTGATCGCAATGAATAGTCTGGATACAGACACCAAAGCGATCCTCCGGAAGGAGCCTGAGCCAAGAAGGCGAGAATCATGAGGCACTGGGCTAAGCGTGTCGGAGCAGAAGTCCGATGTGATGCCGTGGAATGTTCCGGGGAAGGGGAAGATGATCTCTGAGCCCAACAGATTCCGTGCAGCCCGCGCCGAACGGCGCTCTCGGTTCCACTTTCGCGGAGCACGTCACTGGCCCGATATGGCTGACCTGACACGTTCGGCCATAACCAGCATGCGTACACTTGCGTCATTCTGGTTGCTTTTGGCGGTCTGCGCCTGTTCACCAGGCACTCGCTCGGGTAACCTCGGGGACTTCCTCGTTTCGGAGATTGATCGCCTGGGCGGTCAACGACCGGGGACCAACGCTCTGCCAGTTTTGACCGCCCGCTGGACCGTGCAATCGGACACGAACGGTTTTGAGATCCATTTGCCGGATACTCCATTCGCCGAGGTTGGCGCATTTCTGAAGCAGGCCTACGGGGAACCCCACCGCGCAGGGACGAACGACGACGGGCGGGCTTGGATGCTTTACCGAGCAAGCGATATCGGCGTAGCCATTAACTTCTATTCCGAGCAACACGGCTGCGCCATGAATTGTGTTCGGGGATTCAATAGTGTGGGGGACATTCTGGAAAACCGCGGAGGACAATGAAGCCGAACCAACCGTTGGAAACGAACCGCCGCGCCGCTTCTCCGCTCCACGATTCTGGTCGACGGCGGTCGTTCACCTCTATCGTTGTCAGCAAGTTTACCATGCCACGGGTTGCACTGCTTTCACTCGTCCTTCTGGGCTGCCTCACCAGTTGCGCGCATGATAAGTACGCAAGAGGGAAATACACCCGGGGTTACGGTGATGCCGGTCAGTTCATTATTCAGCGGGCAGTCGAGTACTGCGGAATCTCAGCCCCGACCAACGCGCTTCTGGACATCGGTGGCAAGTGGCGTTTCTCGGAGCTCGAGGATGATGTGCTCGTGATCTTGGAGCAGGATCGGTATCCGGCGGTTGAGGCCCTTCTGCGGTGTGCGTTCGGAGAGCCTTCGTTCGGCCCGGAGGATACAATCGACGGCCACCAGTTGGAAGGCTACCGGCTTACCTCGAGTGGGGGCGGCATTATGTTAACATCCAACGATGACAACACGGAGGTGCTTGTCATACGTCCTCGGAAGCGAGTGAAATAGAATGACCTTGGCCAACACTTCGTGCCACCTCACGCCCGTCGGGCTCTTCCGCAAATGCGGTTGCCCCCGGCCCCGCGTGGGTGCATTCTTTCGTTCGGCGTAGTATGCGCTGCCTGCTTGTCATCTTCACGGCGCTGGCGCTCACCGGATGTGGTGATGTGGTGACGACACGATTTGCCACTCTGGATGATGCCAGGTCGCAGCGTGCATTTGAACGTGGTTGGCTACCACCGGTGTTGCCGGATTCGGCCAGGTCCATCGTGGAGACCAATAATCTGGATGCAAACACAGGCACAGGCTCGATCGACTACGATCTCTCGGAGATGGCCAGCTACTTGGAGCGATTAGCGCGATCAGGAGCATCTCTTCGAGCCGAGGCAAACAGTGAAGTGGTAACTGTGACCACCAACGGTTCGCGGTGGGAGATCCGCCTTCCGCGCCACTCCGGAAAGGGACGCTGGATCATACGTCTGCTATGAGAACGCCGCAGACGCTTGAGGCGAACTGCCACCTCGCCGCTCTGCTCGCTGCGGAGCTTTAATTCGGAGGTGCCGTCCGCGCTGGACCTTGCTTTTCCGGCGGCAGCCGTTCAGCTACGCGATACGCCGCAATTTGCTGACGTGCGTGTACTTCCAGTCATTGAGGAACTTCAGCACAGGCTTGCAAGATATCCTGAGGCGCGCTGGGAATCTGACGCTTCTTCGCTGATGTATTTGCCATCCGCCGCCGATGGATTCCGAGTCGCGCTTTCTGCCCAGCAAGCCCAGTTCGGTGTTCGTTACCTTATCCGCTACAACGGATACTCAGAAGAGACTTCAAATTGGGGGTCGGCGATCACAACATTTGGTTTTGGCCTGTCAACTGGCTGCAGGTTGCGAGAATATTCCCGGAACGGGAAAGCGTATCGTTGGGTGCTGGAGCTTGCTGATCGGGAGAGATGGCAACCATACCGCGAGAGAGTTGCCCCGAGTGCGTGCCTCCTCCAGCTATGGTGTCGCCGGCTGGTGCGGTATCTTCAAAACCGGGTGATTAACCTAGATGGAGATGATGGATTGTGACAACCTTTTTGGCCCACAGCCAGATATCATTGAGCTGCGCGCAGAGATCCGGAACGTTCGGAGGCAAGATCAACTTGAGTAAGAAATGAAAACCTATTTGTGGCCCATTGCATTGCTGATGCTCGTCGGTCTGGTCGGTTGTTCTGAAGCTGCTCGACCACCATCCGAGTCACTTGCGCAGGCGGCTGATAGGGCACTGGCCGAGGGCAAGGATGCGACCCTGAATGTTTCATTCGCACGATTCCTCGGATTGAAAGCGGACCAGCCGATGCCAGTAAAACGGATTCAGTTGGAGACGGGCGGTGTCACCAATATGCTGAACGTCCTGCGGGAAGATCCAAATACCATCATCCTGTCGGAGCGCCAGCAGCTCTTGGCAACATTCTATCTCACTGACCGGTCGGGGACGCTGAGGCGGGCCGTCGTGAATGATGGCGCCATTGCGGACGGCGGAATCACAAATCTTGCTCTGGAAACCGCCGCCGCTGGTTTTGAGAAGCACAAGCAATTGTGGTTGCAGCACAAGGCACCATGACGCCGAACAAGTCGTGTCACGCCCGTTGAGCGCCGTCGTGAATGCGGTTGCCGTCGGCCCGGCGTGGGTACCCTTTCCGTTAGCCCATGCAGGACGCCGTCACAACGTCCATCGGCCTGAGTTGCCTATGTGCACTTCTCTACATTCCAGTTCACATTTCAGCATTGGTCATTCACGGCATCTGGGTGGCGCCATTCATCGAGCGTCGTGGTGGGCGAACGGCGGGCTTTTTCTCACACTGGGTACTCGGCACAGGCATGCTCCGGGACCTGCGGCTTTTGCGGGAGCTTACCGCGACGCCGATGGTCTCCCGCCGCTGGATTACTTGGTTTCGACTGGTGCTGATTCTTGGTCAGGTGTTATTGATCGCGGCGATCTTGCTGGTTCTTGTAGGATTCATCGCCTATGTCATGGGCTAACAAATCGGCTCCAATGCTGGGAGAGCGTCTCCGTTTTAATCGAGCGCCAGTGGCCCGGCCCAGCTGCGCTCGTTAGCACTTATCGCGAGATATGACTCCACCCGACCACAAGCCACCGGACGTTGAGGGCGATTCTCGTCGGCCTGACGATCCTGGCGGCAGCACCGACAGACGGCATGCTGCTCTTTCAGGGAGGTCTTCGCACGATGACGATCTTTTCTATTTCGTCGATAAGGCGGCAGGTGTGGCATTGCTCTGTGGTATCGGGTATCTCTTGCTCCAACATGCTCCGGGTGCATTCTGGATCGCAGTGGGATTGACCGTCTCCGGAGGCGCAATCAAGCTGCTGCTCCGTGTTCTTTGACGTGCCAACCATTCATTGCCCGGCTGGAGTCAGCACTTGCTCGGTATCCACAGCACGGAGTACGGGGACTTTGAATGTGAAGTGACCTGCGCTCCAACTCGGCGCGTGTGTGCGGTTTTTCTGTCGCACATCCATCCGTTCTATAAGTCCGATACTTTGGACGACTCAGATCGACGCACCTACCACGAAGGAGTGATTCAGACCGATCTGCGGTGTCAGCGTGAGTTTCCATGGGGAAATGTCGATAGTCGGCGTGAGAGTGCGGCTAACCACAATTGGCTGGTGGTCGCGTACTCACGAGGAGTGCATGTACCGTTGAACGACCCAGAGCGGCTGCGCGAGTTGATTTACCATGAGCAGGAACCCGGAAACAGCGCCTAACCCATCGGCTCGGCCAATGCCGCGCGAGCGTCTCTGTTTCAATCGAGCGCCATCGGCCCGCCATGGCTGGCCTCATCATTCGCCAGAAAGGGAGACTTGCGACGGGCGGTTTTCTCCTGCACCATTTCTCTATGTCAGCAGAAGCAGTTTCAGATTTGTTGCGACTGCCTGTTCGACGGCGGCTGGCAATTGCCGAGCGACTTTGGCTTTCGGTCCCTGATGAGCAGAAGATGCCGGTGCCGGAGGACCACAAGCGTATGCTGCGCAAGCGCCTGGCTGATTACCGCGCGGGGAGGTCCAAGGTGATCTCCCACCGAGATATGATGCGACGTTTAGGTTCGTCGTGAACAGTAAACCGGTTTTTGCACTTGCGGAGGTTGAGTCCGACCTGAAAGCCGCCATCGCCCACTACCAGAGCTGGCGACCGGACGGGAAGGCCCATGTGCTCGGGCTTTACCAGGAGACGATCAGCTGGATCGAGTGGAATCCTGATCTGTTTCCGAGGAAGTTCGGCCGAGTCCAGCGAGCGATCCTGAAGCGCTCGTACTACATTGTGTATTTCATCCAAGAGCCTGACAGCACTGTCGTCCTGGCTGTTCTTGACGACAGGCGGAAGCTGTCCGAGATCCGAGCTATCGTCAGAACAAGGAAAGGGAGCGAACCAGAAGCTTGAGCCAACGGAGACCCGCGTATCCGTGTGGGATCTGGCTGCGCTCGATGTCACGTGACCGCGAGCATCTTGGGAATTACGGACGACGCGTCAGGTCTGCAGGTATGCGTGGTCGACGCCGTCGCAAATGTATTGCTATTGGTGCTGAGATGACGACGACAACACCCAATCTCATCACGGCCGGCTCGATTGTCGGAATCGTCGGATGCGGCGTCATGTTCGCCTTTCTGTTCCGGCCTCAACAATTTGAGGCTCTTGCCAGTTGCGCGGCCGCAGCTATTCGCCTGATCATGGAGGATCGCCGGGAGGATGCACTCCGAGGGTTGCCCGACCATGCCATTCAGGATGTGGTTTCGGTGTCGTGAAACGTTCCAGTTTGCTGCAGCACCTTCGCCGGCAGGGATGCTTCTTGAAACGTGAAGGGTCGAGTCATTCGCTGTGGACGAACCCGGCCAACGGCGTCGTTGAGGCTGTTCCACGACACACGGAGATCAAGAATCAATTGGCCCGCAAGATCTGCCGCCATTTGCCGGATACTCCATTCGCCGAGGTTGGCGCGTAGACAAAATCATGTATTCAGTTGCACTGCAGGGATTGATCAAAGGCTCGTGGTCATCGAGCCCATGATTTTGTCTCTGGCGTGTGGTGTTTCCTGAGTGCGGCTGGGAGCAGCAAGACGCATCAATGTATTTTCGGCCTTGGTCGGACCACGACAATTGATTGATCTGCAGGAAGGACGGCATCGGGATCTACCTCAGCCCACGCACTATCCGTGGGGGCGCCCCGGCGGGTTGCAGGATGCTTTCTTGCCCACGGTTCAGAGAGCGCTTATCCTGCCGAGCATCCCGTGAGGGACGTGATGGACAACCGGCATTCAGCGATGAATCGGAAGCCGTATGACGAGACAACAATTGTTGGAACGAATCTGGATTGACCCGGCGAGGTGCGGGGGCAAGCCGTGCATCCGGGGTCATCGCATCTGGGTGTCCTTGATCCTGGACATGTTGGCCAGCGGCAGCTCGCGGGTGGAAATTCTGGAGAATTATCCAGGTTTGACCGAGGAAGATATTCTGGCATGCATCGCCTACGGTTCGGAAATGGCACGGGAGCGTTACGTAGCGCTACCGTTGGAGCCGACCGGGGCATGAAGCTGAAGCTGGACGAGAATCTGGGCGAGCGCGGGCGAAGCCAATTGCAGCACGCCGGGCACGACGTCGCCACGGTATTGGAGCAAGCCCTGACGAGTGCCACGGACGCGGAGTTGATCCGATTTTGCATGGAGGAAGGACGGGCGTTGGTGACGCTGGATTTGGACTTTGCCAATCCACTTCGCTTTCGCCCCAGCCAGTACGCGGGTATCGCTGTGCTGCGATTGCCAGACAAACCGTCCGCCGCTGATCTGGAATCTGTGGTCCGCACGCTGGCCGCCGGGCTGGCGGGAGCACAGGCGCAACCTAGCCTGCCGCTGGGCGAACTTCGGGGGCACTTGTGGATTGTGGAGCGGGAACGCATCCGGCTATTTGACGAGCAGGAAATTGAACAGGAATGAAGTCGAGCGATCATTATCACAAGTGGGTTGAGTGGAGCGACGAGGATCAGGTTTATGTTGGGAAGTGCCGGCAACGCCGGGATCGCGTCTCGGTTATGTCAGCAGACTCAATTTCAGATATGATGCTACGTTTAGGTTCGTCGTGCATGGCATGAGTACTTTGGTTATTGAGCAGGATCTCACGGTGCGCAGTGTTACTGTCACCTCAGACACCCTTAGCATGGAGCTGAGCGATGGACGTGGTGTTTCAGTGCCCCTCGGCTGGTTTCCGCGGTTGCTCCATGCCACGCCGGAAGAGCGCGAACGTTGGGAGTTAATCGGGCGAGGATCCGGCATCCACTGGCCGGACCTGGATGAGGGTATCAGCCTCAAGGGTTTGGTGGTTGGCCGGTCATCCGCGGAGTCGCAGCACTCCTTTGGCCGCTGGCTCAAAGCGCGGGAAAAATAGTCTGGATACAAACGGATGCACCGAACCCCGTGAGAGCGTCTCGGTTTCATGTCGAGCGTCATGCGCGCGGGGTCTGTGATGAGATCGCGACGAGGTTCGCGCTCACTGAACTTGGGCCTGAAGAATATGACCGCGTATTCCGGCGAGCCGATCTCCAGAAGTGAGTCGAAATGGCGTTGTCGCCCACATCAGCGGCGATGCTCCCTGAAGATTGGTGTTCGGTCTGCCACCACTGCGGGAACTTCCAATCGAAGTGGTGACGTTGACGCATGAGAAAGACGCTTGTGCTATGGTGGACCGGTCCCCATGAAATCGAAACTCGATCACGCCCGGTATATCCAATGCAGATTGTCTGCCTGGTTCATGGCCGGTCTCTCCGGGTTTTGGGCGATTCCGAGCTTTTTCGCACTGCAGTGGTTGGGACCGCTCTCGCGGTGGGAAACCTTCGGGCCAATGGAATGGTTGAGCGTAACGTTGCTGGTGATCCACGTGATCCTCATTGCGGCCACCCTTTGGATTTGGCGGCATCCAAAGGCCGAGGTTCTGGTTCTTGGCCTGCCACGGGAATCGGCGCGCGGGTTCGGCGTCGGTTTTGTGGTCGGGATGGCTGGGATTTGGTTTGCTGCTCGCTCGACGGGTTGGCTCCAGGCGTTCGCCCTCCTGGTCTCGGTCTCGGCGCTGATGGTGGACGTGGTTTCGATGTCGCGTGAACTTCGTGCCGCCCGCAGGCTCGAACAGCGCGTTCTTGGAGAACGGAACGATGAAAGCAACTGACAGAATCACTCGATCGAACCACGGCTGGCCACGTCCTTTCCGGGCTCAGGCGCATCGGCCCGCCCGCGTTGCTCAACTCTGCCTTCCAGTGAAAGCCATTGTGGTCACGCGCTATGCAATGGCATTCATCTTGACCGCTGTCATGCTGGCGGGCGCGGAATTGCGTGTCTATCCGATTGACAGCGCACCGGCCATGGTTGGTTCGGACGCGCTGAAAGAGGGCCGGCATCAGGGCATCCGCGGCATCGTCCAACTCGGTGATGATCTCGCCGTGTACTCGACCGCAAGCACCAACTCAAAGACCGGAGCGGTTTCTCTGACGGACACTTACACGCGGGGAGGAATGACCAATCTGATTCGGTCGACTCGCTTGGAAGAGGGAAATGTCGCCGCTCGGATTCACCGCCTGTATCGAGACGGTGAACGTTTGGCCATCGTGTCTGAGGTGCGAGGCCAGTTGGGCATTCAGACGATGGCGGAATTGGCCTTTCATCTTGACTTCATTTTCCACGCGGACCGCACCATCAAGGGGGTTGGCGTCATGAGCGCTGATGGGACCATTGTTGACCTCCTTACGGCTACGAACATGGTACTCTCGCCCATCAGCAGTCCGGATCTGCGGAAGCCTCAACATGTCGGTGCCGATGTGCAGCGTTTGTTTGAGGATGTCGAAGCCAAATCTCCCGCGCAGTTCCGCCGCGAGGCACAGGATTTAATCGAGAAGCATGAAGAGTGATAGCCGAAGAAGGCCCACAATCCCCTTTTGCACCATATGCTCTGTGAGAGATGCCAGGAACGCGAAGCCACGTGTCACACCACGACCATCGTCGACGGGATCAAGACCTCCAGCCACTTGTGCGGCGATTGCTTCGAAGAATCTGCTCCCCTTGAGTCTCGCGAGGCTGCCGCCGCAACGAGAGCCGCGCACTGCAGGTACTGCGGCGGCCAGCCCTGTATTGGGGGCGCCGATCTGTTAGCGATGATCACCGGCGAGCCGCGAATGATGTTCCTGTGCCTGTCATGTTCGACGGAGTTTTATCGATTCATGCAGGAGCAAGCTCAGCGTCTCCCGCAGGATTCCTCGCGGCAGGAGCAGTTGGCTGCCATTCCTGTGCTGCAAGATGAGGTGGATAGACATATGCAGCAGTGGGTTTCTCGAAGTGGATCGCCATGAACCATCCGGATGCACCGAATCGCCGCGCCATCCTGCGGCTACGGATGCGGTGGGGCAGCAGGACACAGCGCTCGCTCGCCTTTGGCTCGGCTGGTGTGCACTGATCGTTGGCCGGCAAAAAACTCGTTTATTACATGGCAGCACTCATTCTCATTCTCGCCGTTCTGAACCTCGTCGCGGGTGAGTGGTCGGTCACAGGCCGCCGATTGCCAATGAGCCAGCATCCAGTCTTTGTCCGCCTGCGCTGGTTCGCATTGGGGGCAGTTGCGGCATCGCTGATCGTCGGGCATGACTTTGCGCGGGATGACTGGTATTCCTGGGCGTTAGCGGCCTTGCTCGCGCTTGGAGCGGCGAGAATCCCTGCACCTCGAAAAAAGACATCCGAAACCTTCCAGCAACATCGCGCAGCGAACGGGAGCCAACCTTTCGCTCCAAAGCCAGAAGGAACGTCGTCGGGGGCTGGTTCGCGTCGTTCACCTGATTGTTCGGCGGAATGATGACTCGTCACTTCTTAATCAAGCCTGAGGCGATGAGTCGGACTCTCCGCCGGGGTGGACTATTCCTGCTCGGCGGCATGGCTCTGATGGGGATTGCTTTCGTGGGTGCGCCATTGGGCATTCTTTCAGGCATGATGGCCATGATGTACGGTGCCTGTTGCGGGTCATTTCACCGTTGGGACCGGGAGAAAGGCCTGTGGATGCTCGCGGTTGCTTTTCTGGTGCTCATGGGTCCTGTTTACCTGGTCTGTGCGTGGATGGAGCTGTTTGGCCAGAGAGAGAAGACATGGCTGGCCATTGATATGTTCCTGGGCACGGTCATGCTCGGCTCTACGGTCAACCTTCTCCTCTCGGTCATGGTGTACAACCGGCGTGTCTCGCAGGCTTTGAATGCGCTGATCGGAAAGAAAGCAAAGGCCCACTCAACCGATGAACCGAACGGGCATGCGCCCCGTCAACCATCCTGATTGTTCGCATGAAAAGAAGATGCTTCCCAGCCTTGGCGGTACTTTGGTTGTTATCGTTGGGATCGATCGCGGGTGCGAGTCGAACTCACGCCGCCGAGTCTGACGATCGATGGGCTGAAGCGCTTTTGCGAGGGATGTACGACGAGTCGCTCGGGCTGGAGTAGGTCGAGAGTCTTTTTCTGGAGGCAATTCGAGGTGCGGCCAACAAGGCCCCGTTTTATGTATCCCTGGGTGACTACTGTGCTGGTGGGAGCGCCTCGAAGACGCTCCAAATCATAGGAGTGGCAGAAGGGATCAGCGAACTGAAGCCGGAATCGAAAGCACGCGACGAATCGTCAACCCCATCGGATTTCAATGTATCCGATGGGGAGCCCAATTCTGCCTGGGATGACCTGTCGGAGTCCGCCAAAGAGCGATTACAGCGTGCCTTGGAGACTATCAAAGTCCCCTCGAAACGTGCGCTCCACTTCTATTTGATGGCGACAACAGAAGATCCCGACTACCCAATCGGCTGGTTCAGCATCCTCACCAACGGCGAGGCGACCTCTGATCAGCAACGGGAGGCGTATGAAAACCTCAAGAGACTGGATCCGAAGAACGCACTCCCATATTACGTGCGAGCAGTCAGTTTCCTGGGAATGGAGGATTTTGTCTCGGCCTTGAGGGCTGTTGAGGAGGGCAATCACGTTCACGTGTACCGCAGGCCAATGCCCACAGATGGCCAGGAAGATGAGGTTGTAGACCTATGAACAGAAGCTCGAGCAGGTCATTTCACCTATACCGGCCTCCATGTCCAAGCTGTCGCCAGGAGACCACCGCGGTGGATGCGGGGAGAGTGGCAAATCTGTGGCGTCTCCCATTGGCCGTCGTCAGCGGTTTCATTCTGTTTCCGTGTTGCAGGGTCGGGTACAAATGTCGCATTTGTTCCTCCCGATTCTTGTCATCCACGCTCGATGCGGGTTCGGCATGATCGCCATGGGAATATCCCGATAAGCGGAATCAATAGATCATTCTCCAAGATTGAACACCTCACGGTTTCGATGGAGGCTGATCACATGACTGCCGACAGCATCGACATCTCTAATTTGAGCAGTGGGGGGCGTGTCGTTCTCATGAAGCGCCTTTGGAGGTCCCTTTCCGGCGAGCTTGAGACTCAGGGGCCTCCCGCGTGGCATGACGCCGAGCTGGAATCCCGGAAGGGTGAATGGGCGAATCGAGGATCACTCTCTCAGGAGTGGCCTGTCGTCCGCGAGGAACTGAGGCGAGAAAAGATCGAACAAGACCGTCGAGCGAGTGACTGACTGAAATCCCTGGCTATTCCACACCGGCCATCAATTTCTTGATCGGGCGCGTGAAGATCAGCAGCAGCAGACCCGTCCCGCAGGTGGTGAGCACAATCTGAAGAAAACGCGCCGGCATCTGGGCTTCGGCAGCGCCGCTGACTTCGCCGGCGATCAACCCGGCAATCAGGTTGCCCAAAGACGTCGCCAGAAACCATAGCCCCATCATCTGACCCACCAACCGCGGCGGCGAAAGCTTGGTCACCGAACTCAACCCGACCGGGCTCAGGCAAAGCTCGCCGAGCGAATGCAACAGATAGGTGGTGATCAGCCAGGTCGGCCAGACACGATCGCCGTCCAGCGCCAGCCGCGACGCCAGCACCATCACCAGGAATCCGCCACCCAACAGAATCAGGCCGAGGGCGAACTTCGCCGGCAGCGAGGGATTCCGTTGGCGCCGTGCGAGCGCCACCCAAACCATGGCCACCACCGGCGCCAGCGCGATGATAAATACCGGGTTGAACACCTGGAACCAACCCGCCGGCGTTTCGAATCCGCCAATGGTCCGGTCGGTAAACCGTTCCGCGAACAGATTCAACGACGAGCCGGCCTGCTCGAACCCGGACCAGAACATCGCCGACGCGACGAAGAGGACGGCAATGACGGCCAATCTCCGCTTCTCGATCGCGTTGAGCCCGGCGAACAGAAATAGTCCAGCGAAATAGAGGGCCGCCAATACCAGGATCACCGAGGTTGTCCCGCGCGCCATGGCCATGGGATTCAGTCGGATCAAGCCCGTCAGTCCAAGGACTGTCACCAGCGCGATGGCGCCCAGGCCGGTCGCGAACAACAGCCGGTCGCGTCGTTGCGTCGTGGTTTTCTCCGGGTATTTCCCGGCGTCGCCCAGGTAGTGAGCGGTGAGCCGGAACTGCACGAGGCCAAGGAGCATGCCGACCCCGGCGGCGGCGAAACCGTAATGCCAGTTGATCTTTTCGCCCAGGCTGCTGCAGATCAACGGCCCGATCGCCGCCCCCAGGTTGATTCCCATATAGAAGACCGTGAAGCCCGCGTCCCGCCGCGCACCGCCTTCGGGATAAAGCTGGCCGACGATCGCGCTGATGTTTGGCTTCAACAGCCCCGTGCCCACCACGACGAGAATGAGCCCAAGGAAGAAGAATTCGACGCGGGGAACCGCCAGCGCGAAATGCCCGGCCGCGATGGAGATCCCGCCATACCACACGGCACGTTGCGCTCCGAACAATCGATCGGCAGCCCAACCGCCCGGTAAACAGGCGAGATAAACACCTGCCGTGTACAACCCGTAAATCGCGGTTGCCACCTCGTCGGTCAGCCCCATGCCATCCCGCCGCACGGAATCCACCATGAACAGCACCAACAGCGCCCGCATTCCGTAGAAGCTGAATCGCTCCCACATCTCCGTGAAGAACAGCGTGTAGAGCCCGCGCGGATGCGCCAGGCGCGGAGCGACGGCGCCAGGCGCCGTCAGGTTCGCCGACCGATTGTGCGTCATGTCATTCCGTCATTTCGAGATCGCCCGCCACTACCGCTCCGCCCCCAAATGCCGCGCCAGAAACTCCGCCCGCCGGCGCTTCCCATACTCCGACTCCGCCGCGCCATGCCCCCGG
>JAHDYP010000074.1:25840-31240 GCA_023383055.1 Verrucomicrobiota bacterium
AGCGTTCACCAGTTGCATCGTCGAGGCCGGATCCACGTTCTCGTCCATCTCCCCCACGATCAACAGCAGTTTGCCCTGCAACCGATGCGCCTGCGTCACGTTCGATTGCTCCTCGTAATGCGCCCCGATCGGCCAGCCCATCCACAGCTCGTTCCACCAGATCTTGTCCATCCGGTTGTCGTGACATCCACAATCCGCCACCGCCACCCGGTAGAAATCCCCGTGCGCAATCAGGGCCCGCACCGCGTTCTGGCCTCCGGCGGATCCCCCGTAAACCCCCACCCGCTCCAGATCCATGAACGGATACCGCGTCGCCGCGGCCTTCAGCCACGCGATCCGATCCGGAAACCCCGCGTCACCCAGGTTCCGCCAGCAGACCTCGTGAAACGCCTTCGACCGGTGCGACGTCCCCATCCCGTCAATCTGCACCAGGATGAAGCCGAGCTCCGCCAGCGCCTGCATCTCGTAAAACGCTCGAAACGCCTTCGGCACATGCGCCGATTGCGGCCCCGCATAAATCTGTTCAACGACCGGATAGCGGCGCGTCGGGTCGAAATGGGTCGGTCGAACGATCAGCCCGTGGATGTCGGTCTCCCCGTCCCGGCCCCGGGCGACAAACGGTTCCGGAGCCCGCCAGCCGGTCGCCTCGAGCGCGCTCGCATCCGCCCGCTCGAGCTCGCATACCAATCCCCCGTCGGCGGCCCGCCGCAACTCGGTCACCGGCGGCAGGTCCACGCGCGACCAGGTATCGACGAAGAAACGCCCGGTGGGCGAATACGCAATGGCATGCGTCCCGTTGCCTTGGGTCAGGATCGTGAACCCGCTCCCGTCCAGGTTCACCCGGCAGTAATGCGCCAGGTAAGGGTCTTGATCCGGATAAACCCCGCCGGCTTGAAACCAGATCTGACGCCCTTCTTCATCCACGCGCTCCACTTCGCGCACCACCCAGGACCCGCGCGTCAACTGGCATTTCACCGCCCCGCTCGCGACGTCGTAAAGATAAAGATGATTCCAACCGTCCCGCTCGCTCATCCAGATCAGCTCGCCCGTCTGCTCGAGATGCCGCAAATACTGCTTGCCCGCGTAGTCGATGAACGTCGCGCTGCGCTCGTCCACCACCGCCCGCACCGCTCCCGTCTCGGCATCCACCGCCAGCACCCGCAGCACCTGGTGCCCTCGTTCGTTGTACAGAAACGTGAACTCGCGCCCGTCCGGGCGCCAGCGAAGGTCCGTGATGCTCCACGGCTCCGCGAACAGGGCGTCGTCGAGCCGAATCATCCGGCGTTCCTCGAGGTCGAACAGCACCGGCCGGGGCCGCGGGATCTCGTCGCCCGGCTTCAAATAATGATAGGAATGCAGCTTGGGCTGCAGCTGGTCTTTCGGCGACGACTCCACGTAATACACCTTCCGGTCTCCCCCCTTGCGCGTCCGCACCGCCACCACCCGCTTCGAGTCGGGCGACCAGTACACCCGGCCGTCATAGGCATCTTCCACCGTGCCATCCGTGCTCAACGAAAACTCCTCCCCCGACTCGAGATCGCGCACCTGAAGGTTATGGTCGGCGAAATAGGCGCGCCACAGACCATCCGGCGACGTCAGCCTATCGCGTGACCGGCGCTCGGGCGACCGGCGTCTCGCCCGGGTTCCCTCCCCGCCGATCACGGCCACCGACGCCTCGTCGGCCGCCTCGAACACCGCCAGCACCTGGTCGCCTTCTCCAACCGCAAGCCACACGTGCCCGCCAAAGGTGTGTTGCCTTCTTTCCCCGCCAGGCTCGATCCCCCCGTAAGCCCGCCGTTCCCCTTCGAAATCGAGCCAGTAAAGCCGCACCGGCATCGACGTCCGGTTCACAAAGGTAACCTCCGTCTCCTCGCCCGTCCGCGTGGTCGCCCGTGGACCATCCAACACCGGCAAGGAGTCTTCGCTGGCCGTCGGTCCGTCGTCCCTCCGCAACTCGTAGTTCGCCAGATCACAGCGCCAGGCGTGGGCGCCACTCCGGAACCGGATGACGCGCGCCTCCTCCTCGAACCGCAATGAATCGATGGCCAAATGGGTCGCCGCGACCGACTCACCCGTCGCCTGCGTCCATGCTCCGGCCAGGCGCGCATGGTCAAAGGCCGGCTGGCGCCGCCCGGTCTCCGTCTCCACCAGCACATACTCCCGCGCTCCCCCCGCCAGGTCGTTGCGATACCAAAACCGCCGATCCTCATCGAACCAGTGGGGCTGGACCCGGTCGCGGAACACCTTGCCTTGCGTCCGCTCCCGCAACCCGCGGGCATGCTCGTAGTCCGCCCGCGACCATCCTCCTTCCCCCTTCGCAAATCCCAGCGCCATCAGCCAGGCCGCGGTCAGCACCGCAACCCACCGCCACCCTCGCCGGCAAACCGGCCCCTGACCCAGGATCCAACTCATAATGCCCGTGTGTATCACCCGACTTGAACATCCGTGAAACCCGCGGGCAAGATCCCACTCGCCAACCCGGCTCGTCCATGAGATCCACCTTGGACCTCCTTCATCGCCTTCCTCACCCACCCGGAGGGCAGACCTCGCGCGGCGATCCCTCCCTGGCCTGGCGCGCCAACTCGGCCTGAAATTGCGCCCGTTGCTCGGGAGAAAGCTGACCGGCGACAAAACCGATCTGCCGCCCCAACGAGGCGCGCGGCAGCGCTTCCAATGCCCTCAAAGAGTTCGTCTTCGCCCGCGCCTCCTCCGCCGCTTTCGCCTCGCGTTCCTTCGCCGCTTTCGCCGCCGCGTAGGCCTCGAAACTCTCGGCGACCACCACCCACCCCCGCTTCTCCCGGCTGAACTCGACCGGCTTGAGCCTGCCTTCGTTGGGTGCCCGAACCGCGCGCAGCACCGTCGTCCCCTTCACCGGCAGGGTCTCGGTGAGGGTATACACCGTTCGGTTGGTATCGGCGGACGTTCCCGCTTCTGCCAGGCAAATACCCGCCAGTGCGACCGTCGCCGCAACCACTCCAAACTCTCGAAGCCACGTTCCCATGAATCTCGTCAGTGGACGTCGCACCATAGCCCCCCCTCCAAACCGGGGCAAGAATCAACCGGCGCAATCATCCAGCCACGAAAACTCACGAAAACTCCAGGCGGGACTTGAACTTGCCTTCCCACCGTCCGCCTGTTAGAAGTGACCCCATCGCGGAAGCGGGTGTGGTTCAATGGTAGAACGTGGGCTTCCCAAGCCTGAGACGAGGGTTCGATTCCCTTCACCCGCTCCAATTCTCATTATTCCCCAGTAATTTGAGGTATTTTCCATCTCGCTGAACGTCATTTACTTCGTTGGCGTTAGCGCTATGTTAGCAGCAGGTATGGCCTCTCTGCACCGACGCCCCCGGTCGAAATACTGGCACGCTGCCTGGCGTGATTCGACCGGCAGGCTCCACATGCGCAGCACCAAGGAGACCAGTCGCCAGAAGGCTTACGAAGTCGCTCGCGGTTGGGAACACGTCGAACGCAATGCTAGTAACGAGGCTCAGGTCCGCAAGGTTCTCTCGGAAATCCTCGAACGGAACACCGGACAGCCGCTGCGCACACCAACCGTCCGGGCATGGTTCACAGAATGGCTGCACGGGAAGCGCGATGAAACGAAAGCTCGCTACAGCGGTGTGAGCAATGCGTTCTTCGCCCATTTGGGAAACCGGGCCGACCGCCCACTCAAAGACGTGACCCCTGTCGATGTCCAAGCCTACGTCAACGGCATGAAAGAAGCGAAGGGCAGCGACAAGACGGTCGCGCTGCATTTGCAGGCACTCAAGTCGGCATTCAACTTCGCTCGGAAAATGCAGGTGATCGACAATAACCCGGCTGACCCGATCACCGTGACTGTGGAGGATGAGGTCGAGCGCGAGTTGTTCAGCGAAACCGAGGCCAAGCTGCTCCTGGATGCTGCCGAGGGCGAGTGGAAGATGTTGTTGCGGCTTGGCTACTACACGGCTTTGAGGTTGAGCAAGGCCGCGACCTTGAAATGGGACGCCGTGGATTTGGTCGGCAGGACCATTAAGATTCCGAAACCGGGCAAGCGTGGCAGGTTCGCAGTGATACCGATCCACGACGCTCTGCTTCCGCACTTGGAAGCCAGCGCCAGCACCGACCGCACAGACGGCTACGTGCTACCAGGGTTGGCCAGTGCCGATTCTGGGGGGAAGCGTGGGTTGAGTCGGCATTTCATGGCGATCGCTCGTAAAGCAGGTGTCGATCTGCGCGAAATCACGCGGCCAAACGGACACAAGTTCTGCAAACGCAGCTTTCATAGCTTCCGACACGGCGTAGTATCCGGCTTGGCCAACAAGGGGGTAGTCCGGGAGCAACGAATGACCATCACGGGGCACAAAACGGAAAAGGAGCATGGTCGCTACACGCATTTGGAAGTCGAAGTGCTCCGCGAGGCGATGAACAAGCTCCCGGCGATTCCTGAGTAGTCATTTGCTTGGGGACGATTTCGTGGATGGGACGAGTCGTGCCACCACACGCTGAACCTGCGTGGGATGCCACTTGGTCTCCGACCCCATGCGCGTCGGGATGCCCTCCGCGTTCAAGTCGCTGGCGATCTCCGCGTACGATTTCCGGTCCTTGCGCCACGCTACGATCTTCTCGATCACGGCCTTCTCCTCCGCAGTTGTCCCGTAGGGCTTCCTGCCCTCGCAGCGCCCTTTGGTGCGCCGGATGCGCAAGCGCGACGCTCGCAGCTTCTGCACGATCAGACATTTCTCCCATTCACTCACGGCGGATAGTATCTGGCGAACCAACTTGCCGGTGGGATCATCGTTGCCCAGGGTCAAGTCCACGCCACCGTCCGCCGACACGACCTTGACATCCAGATTCCGAAACTCAGCCAAGATGATCTCGCTGACCATCAGGTCGCGAGCGACGCGGGTGGCGTTCTCAACCAAGACCAATCGGACGCCGTTGGCCTTAATGGCCACGAACAGATCGGTGAGCCCTGGGCGGTCGAGCGCTTCGGCGGTGCCGCTGACGCCTTCATCTCGAAACTCTCGGATGATCTCGATCCGGTTCGCCTTTGCATACCGAGCAATGGTGTCCTGCTGCCTCTTGAAGCCATCTCCGTCGATCTGGCCCTTGCCGGAGACGCGGAGGTAGGTGAAGGCTGGCGTTTTCACGTTTTCAAGGTGCCACAGAGGGCTGGAATGTCAACACGTATTCTTCAGAATATGTGTTGACGTTTGCGCAGCCTGTTGATTACCAACGCAGTAGCAACATTGTGTGGGAATGCGGTGTGTTTACCTGATTTGGCTCCTTCGGTGGATCCATCGTTCCGGGGGCGAGAATTGGTCAGATTGGCCAACTGCGCTGCAAGAGAGCACGGCTCCCGAGTGTCACCGGTCGATTCAAACTGACCCACCCAGGGTCACTTCAAACTGACCCACC
>JAHDYP010000075.1 GCA_023383055.1 Verrucomicrobiota bacterium
GCAGCCCGCCAACTTCCTCGATGTCGGCGGCGGCGCTTCCACCGAACAGGTTACCGCCGCGTTCCGGATCATCCTCCAGGATCCCCACGTCCGCGGCATCCTCGTCAACATCTTCGGCGGGATCATGGACTGCAATGTCATCGCCACCGGCATCGTCCAAGCCGCCCGCCAGAATGGCCTCACTCTCCCGCTGGTGGTCCGTCTCGAGGGCAACAACGCCGATCTGGGTCAGCGAACCCTCAGAGAATCCGGCCTCACCATACTCAGTGCCGATTCCATGGCCGACGCCGCCCGGAAAGTGGTCCAGGCCGTGTCAACACCGGCAACCGTCCGCAACTGACCCTCCCACCAACCGCCCAATTTTCCTATGTCGATCCTGGTCAAACCCGATACCAAGGTTCTGGTCCAGGGCATCACCGGCAGCTTCGGCGGCCGGCATGCCCAACTCAGCCTCGATTACGGCTCGCAAATCGTCGCCGGCGTCACCCCCGGCAAAGGGGGCCAGATCTTCAATGATCGCGTCCCCATTTTCGATACGGTGGCGGAAGCCGCCCGGGCCACCGGCGCCACCGCCTCCGCGGTCTTTGTCCCCGCGCCCTTCGCGGCGGATGCCATCCTCGAAGCCGCCGATGCCGGGCTCGAGTTGGTGGTTTGCATTACCGAAGGCATTCCCGTCCGTGACATGATCCGCGTCAAGCAGTCGTTGCGGGGTCGCCCCACCCGACTGATCGGTCCGAACTGTCCGGGCATTGTGACGCCCGGTAGCGGACCGGATTCGAGGGGTGGATGCCGCATCGGGATCGCGCCGGGATACATCCACAAAGCCGGCCCTATCGGTGTCGTTTCGCGCAGCGGCACGCTGACCTACGAAGCGGTCTGGCAATTGACCTGCCGCGGCGTCGGCCAATCCACCTGCGTCGGCATCGGGGGCGATCCCATCCCCGGGCTCTCACACCTCGAGGTGATCCGGATGTTCAATGACGATCCCGACACTCAGGGAATCATCATGATCGGCGAGATCGGCGGCACGGCGGAGGAAGAAGCCGCCGATTGGATCCGCCAGCACTGCAAAAAGCCGGTCGCCGGATTCATCGCCGGCGCCACTGCCCCGCCGGGACGCCGCATGGGCCACGCCGGAGCGATCATCAGCGGCGGCAAAGGCACCGCCGCGGCCAAAATCGAGGCGCTTCAAGCCGCCGGCATCGCCGTCGCCCCAACCCCGTCGGTCATTGCCGAAACCCTGCTGGCTCGCATGTCATGACCGAACCTGGCTGACTTCGAATGCCACTCATCGACCTGATCCTGAATCTCGCTGGGCTCCTGCTCTGGTTGAGTTGGCAGGCTATCGGCATCACCGCCGCCACCCGGCCGACGGCCCTCTCGCTCGTCTACACGCTGAAACGGACCGAACCCAGGCCGCCCCGTCGCCGCACGCCTCTGCTTTTTCTGCTCGCCCTGCTGGTCGGGCGCAGCCTGGTTTACTGGCAGCTCGGTCCCGGCACCCAATGGAATCCATTCCTCAACCTCGGGGTGGTCACCCTGAGGTTCCCTGCCGAGTCCTGGGGTTACATGTCGCTCTATTCCCTCCTTAGTTTCGGACAAATCCTGGGCACGTATTACCTGGCGTTGCTGCTCGTTGCCGTCGCGAATGTCAAGACGCTCGACTCCGATCCCCTCCATCGAATCGTCCGAATGCAGCTCGGCTTCGCGGGTCGCCTGCCGTTATTCCTGGCGCTGCTGACCCCGCTCTTGGCCGGCGCGCTCTTCTGGTTCCTGGCTGGCTGGCCATTCGGCCGGCTCGGGCTCTACACGCCAACGCCCACCCTTGATTTGCTCTGGCAACAGGCGCTCATCTTTGGTCTCGGCACCTATCTTGTCTGGCAATACCTCATCATCGTGCTGCTCATCATTCACCTCTTCAACAGCTACGTGTATCTCGGGAACTCGCCCTTCTGGAGTTTCCTCGCCGTCACCGGACGCAACTCGCTCCGGCCGATCCGCTGGCTGCCGTTAACCATGGGCCGGCTCGACACCACGCCGCTCTTCGCCATCGGCCTTGCGTTCCTCGCCGGCTATCACTGGGCAAATTGGGGCCGATGGCTCTTCGCGCATCCTCCCTGGCGCTAGCGTGGTGTCTCTCGACAGGCTGGTGTTTCGCCGCTACCCACCGCCAGCCCTACAATCCACGAAAAAACTCCTCCGCCGTCCGACACGTCATCTGGCTCAACTCCTCGAGACTGCAACCCCGCGCCCCGGCCACCGTCTCCGCAATCTGCCGCACATACGCCGGCTCGCAACGCTTGCCCCGATGTGGCACCGGCGCCAGATAAGGACAATCGGTCTCGAGCATGAACCGCCCGGCCGGCACCGCCGCCGCCGTCTCCCGCACCACGCCCGCATTCCGGAAGGTGACGATGCCGGTGAAACTCACCAGCCCCCCCGACTCCATCACCGCGCGCGCCTGGGCCGGGGTCCCGCCGAAACAATGGAACACCCCTCGCAGCTTGCCCGCGAAAGGTTTCATCGCCGACAGCACGTCATCGAACGCATCCCGCTGATGCACGACGCAATTCAAACCCAACTCCGCCGCCACTTCCATCTGTTGGTCGAATAAACGCCGCTGTCGCGAGCGATACTCCCGCGCCGCCGCCCCTCCGTCCCCGGCGTCACCTCCCGGCAACCGATGATAGTCCAGCCCGGTCTCCCCGATCGCCACCACCTTGGGTTCGCGGGCCAGTTCGCGCAACTCCGGCCGCACATCGTCCGGAGCCGCGGTGACGTGCGAGGGATGCCATCCCACCACGGCATGGACCTGGGGATACTCCCGCGACAGTGCCAGGGCTCGCCGGCTGCTCGTGAAATCCGTACCGATGGCGATCAGCTTGCTGATCCCGGCCGCCAAGGCGCGTTCGATGGTCTCCGGGAGATCTCCCGCAAAATCCGGAAAATCCAAATGCGCATGGGTGTCGTAGAATGTGGTCATATCGGAGATTCTCCGGGAAATTCCAGCTGCCGCAAGGCCTCAAACAAAACCAACGCGACGCAGTTCGAGAGGTTCAACGACCGCGCCTCCGGGTGGAGCATGGGTATGCGCAACCACGCGTCCCGGTGCCGCGCCAGCAATTCCTGAGGCAACCCCGCGGTCTCACGACCGAACACCAGGTAATCCTCCGCCTGAAACCGGACATCCGTGTACCGCCGAGCCCCGCGCGACTCGACGAACCAGAGCCGCGCATTCGGCTGCAACTGGGCGACAAACGAATTCCAGTCCGGCCAGCGCCGCCACTCGACGAGCCGCCAATAATCCATGCCGGCTCGCTTCAACTGAGCGTCGTCCAACCGGAAACCCAACGGCTCCACCAGGTGCAGCGTCGATCGCGTGGCGGCGCACAACCGCGCCACGTTGCCCGTGTTCGGCGCAATCTCCGGTTCTACCAGGACCACATGCATCGAGTCTTTTGAGGCGCGAGTTATGCCGGCCCGTTCAACCGGCGTCAAACTCCGCCCTCCACCATTCCTGGCCCGCAGATCTCCTGCAGCTGCGTTTCCATCGCCCACGGGTTGACCGTGCCGACACCGGATCGGCCGTTCCAAGGGCTGGGCGCGATCGCTCGCTGGCAGGAGAGACCCCGCCGGTTACGGACGGAAGCGTAGCGAGTAAAGGTCCGCGTCTTTCATCACGAAACGGAGGCGCACCGGTCGGTTCGCGAAGGCGCTGAGGTCCGAACCGGCATCCCACCGCACGACGCGCTCAATGGCATCGCCGACGATCTCGGTCGAATCGCCGAGCGAAAAGCCGGGCACCGGCGTCCCCTCCGCGTTCTGGACTTCCACGCGCAGGCTGCCGGCGGCGCTGGTCGAAACGTTCAACACCAACTCCCGTCCGGTGAACCGCAGTGGTTTCGTGATGAGCTCGCCACCCTGGTACGGCGCGTTCACGGACGCGAAACCATCCGTCCGCAGGGTGTAACGCAGCAGATGACAGGTCGGCTGAGCGTAATGAGCCTGCTTGTAGAGCGACATCTCGTTGGTTCCGGTGGGCACCACCCCCAGCGCGGTCAGCCCCGCCCGCGAAGCCCAATTACCGAGATCCAACCCAGGCCGGATAAACCCTTCCATGAACGTCCGGGTAAACCGCGCGCCCCCGCGACTGGTCATGAACACGGCTTCCGCGCAATCGCTCACGTAACCCCGGGTCACCCCCAAAATCCCCGCCTGCTCGTCCGTCAGCACCTTGCGTCCCGGTAAAAAGCGCATCGGCAAGGCGACGTAAATGTGCGGCGCCCGGAAATAGGGATGGGTCTGGCTCGTGTAAAGATGCTCGCGCGGCGTGTCGCCATAGTCCATTTCGACCGGCTCCGACCACTCGAGGAAGTTGGGCGAAGTCGCGCGGCTGATCGTTCGGAACCCCGCAAACTCGCCCCCCGTCCAGGTTCGGAGATAAAGCACGTACTGCCGCTCCGCCTCGGACCAGAAAGCGACGTTTTGCGAATCGAACGCGCCCTGGGTCACGAGTGGCGTGTCACGCCACTTGCGCCATCGCAGGCCATCCGCCGACACGAAACCGAACAGGCCGCTCGCCGACGTACCGGCCAATGCCTTGTACCGCTCATCGGCGGGAACGCCCGGCCGCCGGTCGATGAACGGGGCGAAGTTATGCGAGAAGGGGGCCTGGCCGGCGAGGACGACATTATTGCCGCGGGTGCCGCGAACCTCGAACAAGCGCAGCTTCGGTTTGGTCCACGCGACGCCGTCACGGCTCTCGGCGCAGCAGGTGACTTCATCGGCCGAGCCATCCCTGCCGGCGGTGGGCAGGCCCCGATAGTAAAGCCGGTACACGCCGCCGTCCTGGAGCACGGTGACGTATCCTGAGAAGGCCCCTTCCCATGGTTCATCAAACCGCAGGGCCACACCGGCGGCCACCGGTTCGTGCAGTTTCAAGGTGACTCCCTCAGCGCGCTCGATCAGGAAATCATCGACGAACAGCTCGACCCGCGTGCCAAGATCGATTGTGTCCGATGCGAGCCCGCCCAGGCTGAGCACGCCGACGAGGGAGCCGATTTGCAGCAGCATCTTCATAACCGACCGAAGGTTGCCTCCCCAGGGCTCACCGCCGACTCGAAATCTCGAGCATTCGTTCGATGGGCAAGCGGGCGCGCTCGAGGACGGCGCGTGGCAAATCGACCCGGGGCGCCAAGTGCAACATGCAATCGCGCAGTTTGGCGAGCGTATTCATTTTCATGTATTTGCACTCGCTGCACCGGCACCCGTCGGTCGGCATCCGGTTCACATCGAACACCGGCGCGCAGAGAAACTCCTTGCCCGGACACTCCTTCTGCATCCGGTGGATGATGCCCGATTCGGTCACGATCACGAACTGTTTCGCCGGACTGGTCCGGCAATAAGTGATCATCTTCTCGGTCGAACAGATCGCGTCGGCCAGGTCCCGCACCTCGCGCAAACTCTCCGGGTGCACCACGACCTTGGCCTCCGGATACCGTTCGCGCAGCCGCAACACGCTCTCGCGGCGGAACTCGACATGGGCGTAACAGTCCCCCCGCCAGAGCGTCATCGGACGGCCGGTCTGTTCCATGACCCACGCCCCGAGATTCTCGTCCGGGACAAACAGCAGGTCTTTCTCGGGTGGCGCGGCCTCAACGATCCTGACGGCGTTGCCGCTGGTGCAGATGACATCGCTGAGGGCCTTCACCTCGGCGCTGCAATTGATGTAGGCGATGGTGTGAAAGTTCGGGTTGGTCGCCTGCAGTGCCCGCAACTGGTCCGGCGGACAGCTTTCCTCGAGCGAACAACCCGCGTCCTTGTCCGGCAACACCACGATCTTGTCGGGATTCAGAATCTTGGCCGTCTCGGCCATGAAATGAACCCCGCAGAATACGATCACCGCCGCCTTGGTCGTGGCCGCCTGCTGCGCGAGCCCGAGCGAATCCCCCACGAAATCGGCCAAATCCTGGATCTCGGGCACCTGGTAGTTGTGGGCGAGAATGACGGCGTTCAACTGGCGCTTAAGCTCCAAGATCTCGGCGGACAACGCCGGCGCGTCCACCGGCGGTTTCGGTTTCCAGACCGGCAAAGGCTCGATCGCCTGCTCCAGTTCCTGAGTTGCGCTGCTGACCATGCTGCACTCTATCGGGGTTTGACCGGTCCGGCAAGGGGCCGCTGCAACCCGGCAGCGAGTCCGGTTCGCGGGGCATCCCCAACGCCGCATGATAAAGCTCCCCGCATCACTGCGAGCTCTTACCAGCCTCTGCCCACGCGCGAATGCGCCGGAAGAGGGCCTCCCGCTCTGGTTGCGGGCTGTAAATCGACAACCGGTCCTCCCAACCCAGCAAGCCGGCAACTGTGTCCGCCGCACGGTAGTCAAATGCCCCCAGAATCTCGATTAGCGCTTCCGTCGCCTTGGCGCCGATCTGCCAGAGAGTGTCCCGCAAGTCGCCATAGTTGATGTCGCCGCTGCCCTGGACGCGCAGGATCACGAGCCATTCGGCAAACGACTTGTCCGCGTAGAAGCTCTGAACGCGAAACGACAACGGCGACAGTCCAAAACCACCAGGCACTCGAACGGGTCCGCTTTCTTAGCAGCTCACCGCTGCCCACAGGCCTCGACCAGGTACCGCAACTCCCCCTCCACGTCGTCGCCCTCGGCCAGCGTCTGGCTGACCTCCGCCCGCAGCAACTCGCGAAACCGTTTCCGCAAACGGTGGATCGCCACCTTGACCGCCCCCTCGTTCAGGCCCAGCGCCCGCGCCACCTCCGCCTGGGACAGCGCCGCGGTCTCCCCCACCAGCCACGGCTTGAGCCGCTCGAACTGCAACGCCTTGCCCGCCGCCCCAAACTCCCGTTCCAGCGCCGCCAAGGCCCGTTCCAGCACCGTCCACGCCCACTCCCGGTCGAACCAGGCATCGGACACCACCAGGGCCTGATCGGCAATCTCCCGCGGCGCGCCTTCCGCATCGTCCACACCCTCCAGCAACACCGCTTCCACTCCGCCTCCGCGCTTCGCCCGGCCTTCGTGCTTGCGCCGGTCGGCGAGGAAATGTTTCACCGCGCCGAGCAGATAGGAGCGAAACCGGCCGCGATCGGGACTCGCGGTCACTTCACCGCGTTGCAGGACCCGGGCGAAGAACTCGTGCGCCAACTCGCGGGCAAGGTCCTCATCCCGGCCCTCCCGACGGAG
The DNA here is from genome assembly GCA_023383055.1 of Verrucomicrobiota bacterium. Taxonomy (GTDB): domain Bacteria; phylum Verrucomicrobiota; class Verrucomicrobiia; order Limisphaerales; family JAHDYP01; genus JAHDYP01. The sequence goes on from JAHDYP010000075.1 coordinate 7,196, forward strand.
AAACCGGAACACCGGCTGGTAATAGGCGTCGCAAAGCTCGCTTAACGCCGCGCGCGCCTCCGGCGTCTGTCCCCGCGCCCGCAACACCAGGGTCCAGCGCGTAGGCGCAAAGCCGCCCGCAATGGAACTTGCTGAATCGTCGGCCTGCATGGTTCACACTTTCCGCTTGCATGGTCTTTCCCTTCGGGCTCCCTGTCATCCGGATTCTTCATGCCAGCGGAGCGCAGGTCCCTGGATCAATCGCCGCGCGGTGCACGAAAACCCATGAGACATGCGGGCTACGGAGCCGCCAACAGCGCGGAACCGGCCCAATTGGTGGAACCGACCGAAACGATCGTGCTCTGGACTGTCCGTCCACTCACCCCGGTTCGATCATGCGTCTTCACCACCAGGCTCAACGGCACACGAGGTGACCCGCCGTTCGTCCCGGCCATGCCGTGCTCGGTCGTCAGCAGGATGTCCGACTCCCGACCGGGACCGAGCTCGATGATCTGCTCCGATCCCGGCGTCACCACCGACCACAGCGGTCCCAGCCCGACGAAAGCACCCGAGACCGTCGCCCCGTCTTCCGTCACCAACTGCATGCGCCAGACCGGTAAATCGGTCTGCTGCGGAAACCCTGTGCCCGGCTCGAGCTGGAATTCCAGCCGGCCGCGCTCGTCATTCGGCGCGATGGCATACCCCGTCAACGAGGGCACCACAACGGGTGGATCCACATCACGCCGCCACACCTCGAAGGTGGCGGCCTGCCCCCGGGGAATGCGCAACTTCACCCGGATCGCCTCCCGGTCGGTTTGCACAATCGCATCCGTGCTCAGCACCGGTTCGGACCGAGGACCGGCACCAGGCCCTTCGTCGCTCTGGCGCGACAACAACACGAGGCCGTAACCACCGAGCAGCAAACCGGCAAACACCCATTTCAGCATCCCGCGCCGCCGATCCGCGGGACGGTGGCCGGCCCAGCCCGCCGTGGCCTGCACCGCCCACACCGCGAACGTCAGCACCCCGGCCGGCAGCAGCAGCGCCAATCCTTGACCGAGCCAACGCGACCAGCCCGAGTCGCCTCCCGGCACCAGGATGAATGCCGGCGGAATCGCCACCGCCCCGACCAACAGCAGCAACGGCCAGGTCAACGTCGCAAACAACGCCAGCGGCAACCCCCGCACTCGTCCCCGCCCTTCACGGATGTCACTCAACCCAACCCAGCCCAGCACGGTTCCGCCAAGCCCCGGCAGCGCGACACTGCCCAACGCCAGCCAAAGCTCGACCGCGCTGATCCCTCCATAACCGGCAAGCAGAGCGACCACGACCAACGCGGGAAAAACCAGGCTCAGTCCCACCAGGACGGCGCCCGCAACCGCACGCCCCGCATACGTGCGCTTCCCCGCTGCGGGCAAGTCCAACCCCGGCGGCGTCCCCGGATGCCCGGCCTGATCTCCCCACACTCGATCGGGACGATTGGACCACGGCCTCAGTCCAAGCGCGCGCCGGCGCCAAGCCATCAGGAAGTGACACACCAGAATCGCGACGACCATCAGCGCAAACGCGCCGGCCACCGAACTCGCCGTGGCCTGCAGGATCAATCCCACGATCGCCGCGTAAAGCCCCAACCAGAGCGCCACCTGCGCCCGCCGCAACCCGGCACCCGGGTAATCCCGTCTGAAGGCGTGATCGATCGCCGCGCTCGTCGGCGCCGCCCCCGCCGCGACCGTGACGTTTCGCCGCACCGCCTCTACCCAGTTCGCGGCGGTTGCCTGTGCCCTCGCCCGCGAGCTCATCAACCCACGCTGAAAATCGAACTCGAGTTGGCGCTCAATGCCATCCTCCCGGAATGCCACCGCAAGCCGTTCAGCGCGCCTCCACCAGCCCCGCCCCGGCGCCGGCACCAACCCAACACTCACCACTTCGCGCAAGGAGATCGACCGCCCTTCCCGGCCCGCCACGAATTCCAGCCGATCCGCCCACAAATTGAGCCGGCCTTTCTGCAGCCGTGGATACTGAAGGCCCAGCGCCGACCAGGTGTGTTTCAATGTCGAAACCCACGCACGCGCCCGGAGCTCCGGGGTGGCCGACATCGCGGTCCCACCACCGGCGTCCGTCAGATGTTCGACCTGCGTCTTGACCTCACCCGCACTCTGGAACCGCCTCTCCCGGTCCTTCTCGAGCGCGCGAAACACGACCTCGTCCACCCCGGGGCTGACCGGGGTCTTGGCCGACGGCGCGGCAAATCGTCCGATCGGCAGTTCGCCGGTGAGCATCTCGTAAAAAACCACCCCGAGCGAATAGATGTCCGCACGATGATCGACCTCGCCGGGTTTCTCCAACTGTTCGGGCGCCATGTAATGCGGCGTGCCAAGGGCGGTACCGGTCCCCGTCAGGGTCACCGAGGTGCGGTCTTCTTCGACCAGTTTGGCGATGCCGAAATCGGCGATCTTCACCCGGCCCTTGGCATCCAGCAGGATGTTTTCGGGCTTGATGTCACGGTGCAACACCCCCTGTTCATGGGCATATTGCAGCGCCTCGCAAATCTTCGGCACGATACCCAGCGCCTCGGAAGGCGAAAACCGCCCGGCCTGCATCGCCTGCCGCAGGTTCACCCCGTCCACATACTCCATCGTCAGATAGTAGAAATGCTCGGTCTGCCCAAAGTCGAAGACACTGACGATGTTCGGATGGTTGAGCTTCGCCAGCACCCGCCCCTCCCGATTGAAGCGCTCGGCAAACCGCGGGTCCCGCGCCAGCTTGTCCGGCAACAGCTTGAGTGCCACAAACCGATCCAGGTGCGGCTGCCGGGCCTTGAACACAAAACCCATCCCCCCGCGCCCCACCAACTCGTGAATCTCAAGCTGCGGGAAGGCCATGGCCACCCGCGCCAGCGACGGGATCTCCCCCGTGGAAGCGGCCGCCCCGGCTTCAGGATCCTGAACCGTGGCGGCACCCGCCAGGACGCACTTCGGACACAACCCCTGGGGCGCGTCGGAGGGAATGACCGAGCCGCATTTGGGGCAGGTATTGTTCATCGTATTCATCACGCCACATTCCTGAGACAGTTGAGGGCGAAGGTTACTTGAAAAACAGGTTTTGAGAGCGGGCGCTCCCCGCGCGGCGGTTCGGCCATGGGAGGGACGGAATTCATGGGAATCACGAGACGGATGGCCCACCGGTCCTTCGGGCACGGCGGGCAAGCCGGGGGCGGGTCATGCGTTCACGGAGGCCACCCGCTCTTCACCCATCCAGGGCTTGTTCGAAATCCGCCACCAGATCCTCGATGTCTTCCACCCCCGCCGAGACGCGCACCAAACCATCGCTGATCCCCACCCGCTCACGCTCCGCCGGCGAGAGTTTCCGATGTGACGTCCGGCTCGGCACACAGACCAGGCTCTCCACCCCGCCCAAACTCAAGGCCGGCAAGACCAGCCGCAACCGACCCAACAGAACGTCCACCCGCCCGGCCTCCCGCAGCTCGAACGAGAGCATCCCCCCAAAACCCCGCATCTGCCGCGCCGCCACCGCATGATCCCGGTGGTCCGCCAGCCCCGGATAATGCACCCGCGCCACCGCCGGATGCGCCGCGAGAAACCGCGCCAAATGCCCGGCATTTTCATTGTGCCGATCCATGCGCAACGCCAGCGTCTTCAGCCCGCGCTCGAGCTGATAACAACCGTGCGCATCCAGCATCCCGCCATAGAGCATCGCGGTCTCGGTCAGCCCGCGAATGACGGAAGCCGATGACACCACCGCCCCCGCGTTGACGTCGCTGTGCCCGTTAAGATACTTCGTCGCGCTGTGCACCACCGCGTCGATGCCGAACTCGATCGGGTTCTGGTTGATCGGCGTGGCAAACGTGTTGTCAATGACCGTCAGCACCCCCCGCTCCCGCCCCAAAGCCGCCATCGCCGCCAGATCCACACAGCGCATCCGCGGGTTCGACGGCGATTCCACGTAGATCAGCCGTGTCTCCGGCCGCAACGCCGCCGCGAATTCCTCCGGCGTCCGGCAAAACGCCACCCCAATCCCCAGACGCGGCAGCTCGGCCGTCACCAGTTGATGGGTCCCGCCGTAAAGATCAGCCTGAAACAGGGCATGGTCGCCCGGCCGCAGATGCGCCAGCAGCAAGGTCGCAATCGCCGCCATCCCCGACCCGAACACCAGCGCGTCCTCCCCCCGTTCCAAGGCTGCCAGCTTGCGGTGGATCACCCGCTGGTTCGGCACATTGAAGTATCGGGGATAGACATTCTCGTTGGCCGGGTTTGGATAGGCAAACGCCGTCGAGGTGAAGATCGGGCTGCAGGCACCGCCCGTGGCCGGGTCGAGATAGGTGCCGGCGTGAATGCAGAGTGTCGCGGGACGCAACTGTGGTTCGGGCACTGTCATGGGGCGGCAGTATGCGGCCAATCCGGTAGACTGTCTATGACGCCGCCGAACCAGGCCGGGCCGGATCCTCGAGGATCTGCTCAAGCACTCGCACCGCCTCGCCGGGATCAAAATCCTCGTGCTTTCGCTTCTTCACCCCCAGCTCGCTCAAATCATAATGCCGGTCCGGCCGAATCCCCTGTCGCTCGAGAATCCGCGCCGCGCACCCGGACAACCGTCCAAGGCCAGGATCGGCCGGCCCGAATGCGCCACCCGCACCGGTCATCTTTCCCTCGGTGCTGGGCCTGCCGGTACATTTCCGGCCGATTTCCTACGTGCCACTTGCCGTACTCCACGCCTCGCTGCTGCTCCGCATGGCAAGCGACCTGGCCCACTGGCCCGCCGGCCGCACCTGGGGCGCCGCCGGCAACGGCGTGGCTATCGGCCTGTTCCTGCTGACGGTGATCGCCGGTTTCGTGTTCCCGCCCCGCAAATGATCCTTTTCTGGCCCGCGCGAATCACCTTATGATGCCCGGGACCTTGACGTCCGCCACCCGCACTCGAGAAAGCAAATATATGAAAGTCGGCCGAATCACCCTCAGCGACCGCGCCAGCGCCAGGATCTACAAGGATCGCAGCGGGCCCAGAATCGATCACGTCCTCAGGGAAGTCTTCGGTTCCGAAGTCCAAATCGAGCCGGTCATGCTACCCGATGACCAGCAGCGTATATCCGAGACCTTGCGCGAATTGGCCGACGTCCGCGGCTGCGATCTCATTGTCACCACCGGTGGCACCGGCATCGGCCCGCGCGATGTCACGCCCGAGGCCACCCGGGCCGTCCTCGAAAAGGAGCTTCCCGGTTTTGGCGAGATCCTCCGCGTGACCGCCTTCGAGAAAGTGCCCACCACGATCCTGTCGCGCGCCACCGCCGGTGTCCGCGGTCACTGTCTCATTGTCAATCTGCCGGGCAAGCCCGAGGCGGTTGCCGAGTGCCTCGCCATCCTGATGCCGGCCATTCAGGAGGGGCTCGCGTACCTCCGCGATGAGGATCCACACGCCCTGCCGCCGACGGGCGGCGGTTCCAGCCCCGGCCCAAAATGAACACGCCGCCCCGGCTGATCGCCAGGGCGACGTGTTTCGTGACTTTCGGGATCGAGCCGTTACAGCTTGCCGCCGTAGACGGCATTCCGGCCTAGGAGTTGTTCGATGCGGAGCAGCTGATTGTATTTCGCCACCCGGTCGGTCCGGCTCAATGATCCCGTCTTGATCTGACCCGCGTTGGTCGCGACCGCGATATCGGCGATCGTGGCGTCCTCGGTCTCGCCCGAGCGATGGCTGATCACCGCCGTGTAGCTGTTTTCCTGCGCCAACTCCACCGCATCGAGGGTCTCGGTGAGCGACCCAATCTGGTTCACTTTCACCAGGATCGAATTGGCCACTCCCTGCTCGATGCCCTGACGCAGGAACTTCACGTTGGTCACGAACAGGTCGTCGCCGACCAGTTGCACTTGCTCGCCGAGTTTGTCGGTGAGGGTCTTCCAGTTCTTCCAGTCGCTCTCGGCACAGCCGTCCTCGATGCTGACGATCGGGTATTGGCCGCACAGTCTCACGTAAAAGTCGACCAACTCGTCGCCGGTCAGCTTGCGTCCCGAGCTCTTCTTGAACACATACTGGCCATTCCCGAGGTAGAACTCGCTGCTCGCCACGTCCAACGCCAGGAAGATCTGCTTGCCCGCCTTGTATCCGGCGTTCTTGGTGGCCAGCAGGATCGCTTCGATCGCGTCCTCCGCGCTCTCCAACCGCGGCGCAAAACCGCCTTCATCGCCCACGGCGGTCGACAGCCCTTTCTTCTTCAACACGGCTTTCAAGGCGTGGAAGATCTCCGTGATCGCCCGCAACCCCTCGGAGAAGCTGGGGAAGCCCTTGGGCATGATCATGAATTCCTGAAAATCGATCGGCGCATCCGAATGCGCCCCGCCGTTGATCACGTTCGCCATCGGCACCGGCAGCACCTTGGCATTGGGCCCGCCGAGATACTTGAACAGGGGAACGCCCATCGCCTCCGCCACGGCTTTGGCCGTGGCCAGCGAGACCGCCAGAATCGCATTGGCGCCAAGCTTTGACTTCGTTTCCGTGCCGTCCAGCTCGAGCATCGTCCGGTCGACCGTCAACTGATCCAACGCATCGATTCCCTGCAACGCCGGAAGAATCTTGTCCGTCACGTTCTTCACCGCCTTGGACACGCCTTTGCCCAGGTAGCGTTTGGCATTGCCGTCGCGCAACTCCAGCGCCTCGTGCGCTCCCGTGCTCGCCCCGGAGGGAACCGCCGCGCGGCCAATCGCGCCGCCGGACAGGAGCACTTCAACTTCAACGGTGGGGTTTCCGCGAGAATCCAAAATTTCGCGGGATCGCATGTCTTGAATCGTAGTCATAGGGTCAGAATAAAAACCAAACGTGGGGCGCATCATAGAAACGGCCACCCCCGAGTCAAGCACCACCGGAGCGGCGGGCTATTCCGGGATCGGATCGCCGCGGCGAACCACGGTCCCTTCCCACACGGCCTCGTCGGTGGCCGGATCGTAAGTCAACACGCGATGGGCGCTGCCCGGGGCCGGCGGAGCGTCCAACCGCGGCAGCCATTTCCGATGCGCGGCGAGGATCGCGCTGTGGCCGGGCTCGGCGGCGAGATTGGTCCATTCGTGCGGGTCATCCCGGTGATCGTAAAGTTCCTCGGTGCCGTCGGCATACCGAATGTAACGCCAGCGTTCGCTGCGGACGCCGTGGTTGCCCTGGTTGTGCGAGGTCAAGGCAGGCCGGGCGCGCGGTGCGCCGGCGTCCCGGAGCTGCGGCAGGAGGCTCAGGCCTTCCAGATCGGTGCGCGGTGTCAGTCCACAAAGCTCGATCAGGGTCGGATACAGATCGAGCAGTTCGGCCGGTTGAGCGCAGCGCCCGCCCGCGGCAACGCCCGGACCGGCGAAGATCAGCGGCACCCGGGTGGATCGTTCCCAAAGGGAGTTCTTGCCGCTGATTCCCTTTTCGCCGAGGTGATATCCATTGTCGCCCCAGACCACCACGACCGTGTTCTCCGCAAGGCCGGCAGCCTCGAGCGCGCCGAGCAATCGTCCGATCTGGGCATCCACAAAACTGGTGCAGGCGAGATAGGCACGGACGAGGTTCCGCCATTGGTGGTGGTCGCGGAGCCAGGGGAGCCGCGGCTCGGGCAGATGCCAGTGCAAGTACCAGGAAAACCCCGGCGTGTCGGCGCGGTCATCCTCCCGAATCGGCGGCAGGATGCGATCGTCGTCCGGATACCGGTCGAACCATTCAGCGGTGGCATAACAGGGGACGTGCGGGAGGAAGAACCCGACCGCCAGGAAGAACGGTTGGCCGGCTGGCATCGACTCGAGTTGCTCCCCGGCCCAGGTGGCAATCCGGTAATCCTGTTTCTCTTCATCCCGGTGCGGGAATTCACCCCAGTCCATCAGGGGATGATTGCCCACCGGCGTGGGCGGGATCAGCTTTTCCTTCGGCTTCGCGCCGATGCCGCTGGGCGGACCCCAAACGTCGAACTCGGCCGCCCGCTCCCGGTCACCGCTCACCTCGCCGTGATAGATCTTGCCGGTGGTGAACGTGCGATAGCCATGGGCCTTGAAATGTTGCGGCAGGGTGACCCGGTCACGCCACGGCGGCAGCGACCGAAACCAGGGCGCCAGCCCGTAGATCCCCGTGGTGGTCGGCCGGAGGCCGAGCATCAGGCTGGTCCGCGAGGGATTGCACAGGGGGCTTTGCACGTGGGCATTGAGGAACACCGTGCCGCGCCGGGCCAGCCGATCCAGGTGCGGCGTCTGGGCCAGGGGATGTCCGCCCAGGGGTCCGACCCAGTCGTTCTGATCGTCGATGGCAATGAAAACCACATTGGGCCGCGCGGCCGCAAGGCCGGACGCTACCGCGCAACCCGCGGCCAGGCAGGCCAGGAGCATCCGGCGCCATCGGTTTGTGGCATGGGGAAGTTTCATGGCGACCTGAAATTGCGACGACTCGCCCGCAGACTCAAGCCCAATGACCTTCCGCGCACCGGTCCCGGCCGCGCTCAGAGCGACTCCGGCGGCCCCTGATAAACCGCCAGCAGCCGTTCCGCTTCCTGACGAATGGAATCGACCAACTCCGGCGGGCTGATGACCCGCGCGCGCGCGCCCCAGTTCAGGATCCACCGTTGCACCTCGGTGAGACTCGAGAGCCGGAAATGCAACTCGACCTGGCCGCCGGGCAGTTCCTTCAGTTCCTGCGAGGCATGCCACCGTTTCTCGCGCAGGTAATCCGCCACCGCGGCCGCAAACCGCACGACCACCTCGTGTTCGCCCGATCCCGCGATGACTCCAAAACTGTCCCGCAACCGCTGAGCCAACGAAAACCGGCGCGCGCGCGCGAATCGTTTGCCGGTCAACTCCACCTTCTGGATCCGCGCGGGCGCAAAGGTCCGGACATCCTTGCGTAAATGACAGTAGCCGAACAGAAACCATTCGCCGTTGATGTTCGCCAGATGATACGGGTCCACCACCCGCAATTCGATGCCACGTTGACCCGCTTTCCGATACTCAAGCCGAACCTGCCGCCGCTGCGTCGTGGCCTTCGCCAGCATATCGAACCGCCCCAGGTCCAGGACAGGCTCCGCGCTCGTCCGAAATGAGATGGTCTCCTCCCAGTCCGCCAGGTTGAATGAAACCGTATCCGGCAGCGAGGCCGCCAGTTTCTTGAAGGCACTGGCCAGCGGCCGCTCGAAGTTCGTGCCCCGGTACTGCTGCAACGCCCGCTCCGCCACCAGCAACGCAAACAACTCCCCTTCCGTAATCTGCAACGTGGGGAATCCGGACACCTCCTCGGTATAGCGATAGCCTCGCCGCGAGGAGTCATACTCCAGCGGCAACCCCAGCCGGTCCCGCATGAATTCGAGATCCCGGTGAATCGATTTGCTGCTGACTTCGAGCTCGGCCGCCAGCTGGCTCGCGTTGGGATTCCGCCCCGACTGGAGGGCGCGGTGAATCCGCAGCATCCGCTCCAGCGGCGGTCGGGCGTGTGGCGGGACTCCGCCCGCGCAATGCGGTTTCGGCCCGGATGGGTTCAACGGTTCACTCCTCGATCCCTCGGAACCGGGAATCGCAAACCTCAAGAGCCGGTCCCGAGGCCCATGAATCCATGAACCCTCCCGGCTAAAGCAGCTTGGCCAACAGTTCCTCGTTGGTCTTGTGCTTCTTCAACGCCCCGATCAACGTCTCCATCGCATCCACCGGATTCAGGTCGACCATCATCCGGCGCAACTTGCGCACCGCCTCGATGTGATGGGCCGGAAAGAGTTTCTCTTCCTTCCGCGTGCCGCTCTTCGGAATGTCAATCGATGGAAACAACCGGCGATCGGACAGCTTCCGGTCCAGGATCAGCTCCATGTTGCCGGTCCCCTTGAATTCCTGGAATATGAGCTCGTCCATCCGCGATCCCGTATCCACCAGGGCCGTGGCCAGAATGGTCAACGAACCCCCTTCCTCAATCTTGCGCGCGGAGGCGAACATCTTCCGCGGGATCTCGAGCGCGCGGGCATCGACGCCGCCCGTCATGGTCCGACCACTGCCGCCGTGAACGCTGTTGTACGCGCGGGCCACCCGCGTGATCGAATCCAACAACACAAACACATCCTTGCCCGCTTCCACCATTCGCCGGCAGCGCTCAATCATGAACCGCGAAAGCCGCACATGCGTCTCCAGGTCCTGATCGTTCGACGATGCCACCACCTCCGCCTTGACCGACCGCTGGAAATCGGTGACCTCCTCGGGGCGCTCGTCGATCAACAGCACCATGACGTGCACCTCCGGGTGATTGGTCGTCACCGCATTCGCGATCTGCTTCAGAATCGTCGTCTTGCCCGTCCGCGGCGGCGCCACAATCAAACCCCGCGTCCCCTTGCCCAGCGGGGTCACCAGGTCGATGATCCGCGTCTCCAGCAGGTCCGGCGTCGTCTCGAGCAGGAATTTCTCCACCGGGTCGATCGTGGTCAAATTCTCAAACCGCATCGCCTTCGTATACTGCTGGAACGGCATGTCATTGACCTTGTCCACCTCCCGCAACTGCGGGCTGTTGCCCCGATGCGGCGGCTGCAGCGTGCCGCCGACCAGGCAGCCTTCCCTCAGGAAATGCTTCTTGATCGTGTCGGGGGTGACAAAGATGTCGGTCGGCTTGGGCTGGAAATGGTTCTCCGGCGAACGCAGAAATCCAAATCCCTTCTCCGCTATTTCCAAATACCCCGTGCCATAATCCGGCATGCCATTCGACTTGTTGCTCATATCTATGTGTGTTGTCCGAAAGGTCCCCATTCAACTCGGGCGCAAAACCCGCTACAAGAACTTGAATTCTGGGAAAACCGCAGGGACTGAACGGAACTGTAACCTCGTTAGCCGGCCCCTGGCGGTCGGACCTGTGACGGGCGGACTATGACCGCCCCCACCTCCACTGGCAACAACTATTTTCCCAGACAGCCCATCGCATTTGCCTCATGCAAATGAGGTCGTTCGCGATCGAGCCCGGAGCATAGACCGCCTCAAAGCGTCTCCCCGGCCGCATCCCTGCCCCAACCCCTCAACCCTATCGCTCCCCCTACCCTCCCACTTCGGCCCGCGCTTCCGCAGCCAATGGCGTGCTCAAATACCGCTCACCCGTCGAGCAGGCCACCGTCACGATCATTTTGCCCTCGTTCTCAGGACGCTTGGCCAACTCAATCGCCGCCCACACGTTCGCCCCGGTCGAGATCCCCACCAGTATGCCCTCCTCCCGCGCCAGCCTCCGCGCCATGGCAAAGGCATCATCGTTGCTGACCAGCACGCTTTCCGTGATCTGCGGCTGCCCGGCCGAGTCCTTCAAATGCAGGTTCTTCGGCACAAAACCCGCCCCGGTACCCTGAATCTTGTGCGCACCCGGCTTGACCGGCTGCCCCGACAACGTCTGGCTGATCACCGGCGAATCCTTCGGCTCAACCACGATGGTCTGAAATGACGGCTTGCGCGCCTTGATCACTTCGCAACACCCCGTCGCCGTCCCACCTGTCCCCACCGCCGACACCAGGATATCCACCTTCCCTTCCGTGTCCTCCCAAATCTCCTCCGCCGTCGTCCGACGGTGGATCTCCGGATTGGCCTCGTTCTCAAATTGTTGCGGAATCCAGGAGTTCGGGGTCTCCTTGGCCAACTGCTCCGCCCGCGCAATCGCCCCTTTCATACCTTCTGTCCCCGGCGTCAATACCAGCTTGGCCCCCAACATCGCCAGCAACGTCCGCCGCTCCAACGACATCGTCTCCGGCATCGTCAACACCAGCTTGTAACCCTTCGCCGCCGCCACAAACGCCAGCGCGATCCCCGTGTTGCCACTCGTCGGCTCGATGATCGTCGTCTCCTTCGTCAATATCCCCTTCCGCTCCGCATCCTCGATCATTGCCATCCCAATCCGATCCTTGATGCTCCCCAACGGATTGAAGAACTCGCACTTCAGCAAAATGGTGGCCCGCAGCCCGGCCGCCACCCGGTTCAACCGCACCAATGGGGTCCGGCCCACCGTCTCGACGATGCTATTATAGATCCTACCCATAAAAACCTCGATTTAAGTAATACAGTCAGACAACTAATGTTTCGTCAGGATAGTGTGGATCGGCCGCGCGCCGGGCAAGTCATTTCTAACTGCCACCCGCCAACCGAACCGGCCGCCCCGGACCACCACGAGAGCCCTCAACCCGGCACCCCTGCCCCCAATGACCCAAAACCTCGACGAGTCCGCACCGGCGGGCTGCCGAACGCTAGAAGGTTCAGTCGATGGGAAAGGAGTCTAAGCCTTGGTCTTGGAAGAGGCCCGCTTGCGTTTGATCCAGGCCTTGCGGCGTATGCGCTTTTCGACTTTATTGAACTGCTTTCCCATAAGACTTTACTTTGCGATTCGGATTCGTTTCTGTTGCCGAGTATGCGGATGGCTGATTCGCGGTTCAATCTCTATTTCGTGCTGACCCTGGCGGCCAGCGTTCTGTTGGCCACCGGTTGCCTGACCCCGGAGGAACGGCGCGATCGCAAAATGCAGACGACGCTGCGCATGCATCTCTCCGCCCGCGCGAATGACACCGAATTGCGCGAGTCCGTGATCATTGCCGGAACCACGGTCTACGTGGAACGGGCCTTTTTCCTCGACGAGCGCAGCGTCGAAGCGGCAAGTGTCATTGACTCCCCGGGTGGCGGATTCTCGATGCGCATCGAGTTCAACGACCACGGACGCATGGCGCTCGAAAGCGTCACGGCCGCGAATCCCAGCCGCCTGATCGTGATCTTTGCCCAGTTCGGCGCCGATGAGCTCGATAAGGGCTCATGGCTGGCCGCTCCGCGGATCCCCCGGCGCATCTCCGACGGCGTCCTGGTCTTCACGCCGAGCGTGCCTCGTGAAGTCGCCGAGGACATTGTGCTCGGCCTGAACAATGTCGCGGCCAAGCAGAAGCAACTCCTCGCGGACTGGTAGGGACATGGCAGCGCCTTACGTCCGGCGGTCCCTGGCAACGACGCTCGCCATAACCCTGCTCCTGGTTTCCTGCACCTCCGAACCCGATCGAGTTGCCTCCGATTCCAGGTCATCCACGGCCCAACCCGGATCCGAACCTGACCCGGCTGAGACCCGGCAGCACTTCCGTCCGCCGACCGCCAACCTCGCGCTGTTCGAACCCGAGGCCGGGGATCGCTACTTCGTGGGAACGGTGGGGCGGACCTGGACCAGTGGGACCTTCGGCTGCGTGCGGTCGGAAGGTTACCAACTCCATGAAGGTCTCGACATCCGGCCGCTCAAACGCGACGGCCGCGGCGAAGCGCTCGATCCGATCCTCGCCGCCGCCGACGGCATCGTCGCCTACGTCAACCCCAAAGCGGCCCTCTCCAACTACGGCATCTACGTGGTCCTCCGCCACGAAATCCAGGGCTGGAAACTGTTCACCCTGTATGCGCACCTGGCGCGGGTCGGGGATCGGATTACGCCCGGTCTCAAGGTCCGATGCGGGGAGCCTCTCGGACTGATGGGCCGCACCGCCAATACCCGTTCCGGCATCTCCAAAGACCGAGCGCATCTCCACTTCGAAATCAACCTCCTGGTCAACGATCGCTTCGCCGACTGGCACCGCAAACATTTCCCCGGCCAGCGCGACGACCACGGAATCTGGAACGGCCGGAACATGCTGGGCATCGATCCCCTGCCGCTCATCCTCCAGCAGCACCATGACCCCTCCTTGCTCGATCTCAGCGGCTTGATTCGCCAACAACCGGTGCTTTGCCGCACCCTCGTGCGCTCGACCGATTTCGACTGGCTCCACCGTTACCCCGCCACGGTCGAACCCCGCCCCCCCAGGGATTCCGCCGGGATCGTCGCCCACGAGATCCACCATAACTTCGTTGGCATCCCGATCCGGATCATTCCTCGAACCGCCGACGAAGCGGGGGGGCGAGCCCGGTTTCAGCTGCTGGAAGTCAACGCCGAGACGGCCCGCGCCTATCCATGCCAGAAACTGGTCCGTCAGCGCGACGGTCGCTGGCAGTTCACCGCCGAAGGCGAACGCTTCCTCGACCTGCTGATCTTCTGACCTGCTTCAGAGGGGACGAACCCGACGCGGTCGCGCCGCTCTTGCGCCAAGACAACGTCGCTGCGCGACCCGGGGGTGGAAACACTCCGCGCGACACCCTTCAGACATTGTTTGACAGCTGCGAATTCCGGCATTACCTGTGAAGCACCCATTATGAAGGCACGACGTGCGATCGAGCTTTACTTACTCTGGTCGGTGGCTTTCAACGTGGGACTGCAAGGAGCTCCCGCAAACGATGACTTCGCGAATCGCACGGTGCTGGCGGGTACTGAACTGGCAATTGCGGGAGACAATGCTGGCGCCGGCCTTGAACCCGCTGAACCGGCCGGCGGTGGAGCCCAACTCCTGCTTTATTCGGTCTGGTACTCATGGGCCGCCCCGGAGGCGGGAGCATTGCGCGTCTGGGTCGAAGCCGATGAATTCCCGGCCGTGGCGACGGTCTATCGTGGCGAGTCGGTTGATGAATTAACGCCGTTGTTTCAGTCGGGGCGCGCAACCACGCGCTGCTATCTTGCCGCTGGCGATCAGGTGGCGATTGGTGTCACCTCGGTCTACTGGCCGGTTTGGGGCGGCGGCGGTGGTGCCGGGGGCTTCCGCCTGTGTCTGGAGTTCTTGAACCCGGCGCCGACCTCCCCCAACGATCGATTTGAAGATGCGGTGGCGATCGACGGTTCGCCTTACCGGGTGAGCGGGAATCTGCACGGTGCAACCCGTGATGTCGGGGAGCCCTTAGGCATGTACGGCGACGCGGGTCCGGAAACGCTGTGGTGGTATTTCGCCTCGGATCGCACGGGCGCCATCACCGTGAACGCGGGGTCGGCGTATTTTCGTCCGCGGTTGGTGGCCTACCGCGGGAACACGATGACCGAGCTGGAGTATCTCGGCACCTCGGATGGCGCGTCACTGACCACCCGGGCCGACCCGGGAGTCACCATCTGGTTCCAGCTCACCACCGCCTATTCCGCCGGAGACGGCGATGAGTTCGCGCTCGAGGCCAGCTTTCAGCCGGCGGCGGCGAACGACCGCTTCAAAGACAGCGCACGACTGGAAGGAGTTGAACTCGGGGTGCGTGAATGGATCATTCTGGCCACCACGGAGCCTGGCGAACCGATGCCGGCGGAGGAAACGGAACGGACGCTGTGGTGGTCCTGGGCCGCCCCGACGGACGGTCGCACGGTGGTGACGCCGGCTTGGGTGGTGGAGTACGGCGCCGCTGCGCTCCTGGCGGTTTACACCGGTCCTACGGTTGACCGGCTCGTTCCTGTGCTCGCCCGTCGTTTGTCCCCAGATGGTCCGCTGGTTTTTGCCGCGCAGTCAGGAATCGTCTATCACTTCCAGCTCAGGGCGCATTCGACAGGGACCGAGCCAACCGGGTTCGACCTCGCGCACTACGAGTTTGGCCTGGCGACAAATGACGATTTCGCCCAAGCCCGTCTGTTGGAGGGCCCGCGATCGGGTTCCCTCGAATGCACTATGGGAGCGACACGGGAACCGGGTGAACCGGCGCATCGGGGCGACGGTCCGAACAAGAGTCTGTGGTGGCGGTGGCAAGTGCCGACCACCTCGACGGAGGCTTCGGCGAGACTGGGGTTCGGAACCGTCGACTCCGCGACGATCGCCGTTTACCAAGGCGAAGCGGTAGACGCGCTTCGGTTGGTGGCCAGGGGCAATGACGAAGTCAGATTCGGAACGGTGGCTTCGGAGGTCTACCACATCGTTGTGGAAATGCCGATCGAAGCGCAGGGTGACGTGGAACTCCTCTGTCAAAGCCCGGGCGGGAACCCCATGTTTGGCACCATTCACCGGGACGTAGGGCAAAACCTGGTTCACAACCCCAGTTTCGAAGCGCTGGGGGGTCCGCTATTTGAAGGCTGGTCCGGCATCTCCGGCGGTACGATCCAAGGCTACGGGGCCGACGGCGCCAACTTCGCGATGGTCGGTGGCGAACTGTTCTGGCAGGACGTTCCGACCGTGCCTGGACAACCGTACCGGCTGCGCTTTGTGCATGCGAACGAACAAGGATACGAGGTCGAGCTCAAAGTCCTCGTGGACGGAGTCCAGGTGGGCGCCGTGACACCGTCGCTGTACCGCGGGGAGTGGCGCACGGCGGAATTCGAATTGACGGCGAGTCAGGCGGTGACGCGGCTTGGATTCCAGGCTGGGTATTTGGTGAATCTCGATCAGGTCAGCCTCGTCTGGTTGAATGAACCACCCCAACTGGTGACCCCGCCCGTGCCGGTCAGCGTGTTTGCGGGGTCCGCAGCGGCCTTTCTGGCGGGGATCAGCGGGGCGGAGCCCATGAGTCGTCAGTGGTTCCACAATGGGAATCCAATTCCTGGCGCAACTGATGGCATGCTCAGTTTGCCGGTGGTGACCGTGGCGGATGGCGGGGATTACTGGATTGAGGCCAGCAACCCCTTTGGTTCAGTCAGCAGCCCTCCAGTGACTTTGACGGTGGAGACACCGACAAGCCCGCAGTTCGTGCTCCATCCGCAGGGCGATCAGGTTTTCGAGGGGCAATATGTCGTGCTCCGCGCCGTCGCAGTGGGCTCTCCACCCTTGAGGTATCAGTGGTATCGCGATGGAGCTGCGTTGACGAATGCCGAGACACCAGCTTTGGTGCTGCCGCATTTTGCCGCACCGGACGCGGGGATCTACACGATCCGGGTTGCCAATGGAGCCGAAAGTGCGACGAGCCTGCCGGCAACGCTGAGCCTTAGAACCGAGGCGACGACGGGCGGGGGAGGAATCGTATTGTTTGGCAACCTCTTGTTCGACGGCGGGTACCGGACGGTGCCCATATACGATGTTGATGGCTTTACCCCCCTGTCGGGATCGAGGTATGTCGCGCAACTCTATGCGGGCTCATCGGAGGAGTGGCTGCGGCCGGTGGGTGAACCGCGTGAGTTCATGACGGGCTTCAATCATGGACTGTGGGATCCCGCGGTGGTGGTGCTGAGCCGGGTTGCACCCGGAGCGCCTGTGGTCGTTCAGGTGCGGGTGTGGGATGGATTGGCGGGGGAAAGCTACGAGGTGGCGCGGGCAATGGGGGGCAAATTTGGCCGGAGCGGCCTGCTTTCACTCTTGGCTGGGCAGGCGTCCCTCCCGCCCCTGCCTTACGAAGGATCACCGCTGAAGGGTTTGGAGAGTTTTTCCTTGCGGGTCGGGCTGCCCCACTTCACGACAGGCAAGTTGGAATTGAGCGATCGCAGAGATGACGGGACTTTGGTGTGGCGTCTCGAGGGCGCCGCCGGTTTCCGTTACGTGGTGGAACGACAGACGGACGGATTGAATTGGCATCCGTTCGCGGTCTTGACCTGTGCCAGCGATGGCGTGGTTTTTGAAGACCAATCCACCGATGAATCGCAGTTGAGGTTGTACCGCGCAAGGATCCTCGATTGAGGCGTCACGATACGCTACCGCTTCTCCTTGCGCACGCTTTCCTTGATGCGCTGGATATGGCCGCGGCCCATCCCTTTGACTTCGCAGCCCAGCTCGAAAAAGCGCTGAATCCGCGCGTCGTCCAAAATACAAAAGCAGTCTACGAGCGCGAATGGCCCCCCGACCGCCTGTAAGAGATCGTCCGGGTCGAGCCGCAGGTACGCCTCGTGCCGCACCGCCAGGATCACGGCGTCCACGCCTTTGAGTGCTTTGCCCAGGTCAGGCTCCACCCTCAGGTCCTGGAGCGAATCCTGCCGGTGAAAGAACCGTTTCAGACTGTAACCGGTGCTCGGATAGCTCTCCTGGGCTTCGAACTCCCACCAATGCTCGACATACGGATCGTGCACCCGCACGTTGGCGCCCATCTCCGCCAGCTTCCGCACGATCAATTCCGACCCGCTGTATCGCGTGTCGCCCACATCCTCCCGATACGACGCCCCCAACACCAGGATGTCCGCCGCCGCCAGCGGTTTCCCCATGTTCCGTAAAGCGTCGCGCACCAACTGCGGCGGATGCAGCGACCGCGTGTCGTTGATGTCGATCGCCATCGGCGTGATCTTGAAGATGTTGTCCTCCCAGCCGAAAATGTGCTTGTAAGCCCAAACCCCCAACCCACCGTCTTTCGGCAGACAATAACCGCCAATCCCCGGCCCCGGGAAGATCAGGTTCGAATGCGTCGGCCGCACCTTGACCGCTTCGATCACCTTCTTGAGGTCGACGCCATTGCGCTCCGCAAACTGCGACCACTCGTCCAGGAACGCCAGGATCGTCGCCCGATAACTGTTCTCCACGATCTTTGCCGTCTCCGATTCAATCGGCCGGTCCAGCACCGTCAGCGGAAATTTCTCCGTGTTCAGCACCTCGTTCAGGAATTTGACCACGCGGTCCCGTGCTTCATCGTTGATCCCGCTGCAAACGCGCCAGAAATCGCGGATCGACGCCACATAATTCCGTCCCGGCATCACCCGCTCGTAGCTGTGCGCCAGCAGCGGCTCAGACTGCAGCCCCCGCCGCTCGAACGTCTTCTTCATGATCGGATAGGCCACCTGCTCGGTCGTGCCCGGCGCCACCGTGGTCTCGATCAGCACCAGCGCCTTGGCCGGTATGTGCTCCGCAATCCGGCCGATCGATTGCTCCAACGCCTCCATGTCCGCCGCGCCCGTGCGCACGTCGCCCAACGATTCCTTCAGATAATCGCACTGCACATCCACCACCACCACGTCCGCCAGCTTCAGCACTTCCTCGGTGTAAGTTGCCGTCAAGGTCTTGCTCTGGCACACGCACCGCTGGATGAGTTGCTCCACTTCCGGATCCTCGGCTTTCACCGGCGAGATGCCCCGGTTCAAGAGCGGGATTTTCCAAAAGCTCCGCGGGCTGGGACGCTGCATGCCGATGACAAACTTCGTCGAGCGGCCCTGTTTGTCTTTGGCATCCGCCACCACCGCCGCCATGACCGCTCCCACAAAACCCAGCCCCACGACCACCACCACCTCGCGCCCCGCCGCCCGCTGACGCTTCGCCAGCGTCTGGAGCCGACGAAATTCCCTCGCGTAATCGGCCTTGCCCGGCAATGGAAACCGTTCCCCAGTCGGACTGATCGAATCTTTCGGTGCTGTCTTCATAACGGAAGTGAAATGGTGCGCGCTGCAGGACTTGAACCTGCGGCCCCTTCCGTGTGAAGGAAGTGCTCTTCCACTGAGCTAAGCGCGCCCGGAATCGACGCTCCGTAAGTCACTGGACTCGAGCGTCATGGGTGCATCATGGCCGAAACCCGATCGGGACTCAAGTCCCATTTTTCAATCAGTTCGAATCGGGGAACATGATCTGGGCCGTCTGGTGCAAATACCGGCGCCAGTTGGCCCATTCGTGACCGCCGCTGCTCAGCACCCAGAAGTTCCGCAAGCCGTACTGGTTGATGACCGCCATCACTCTCTGGCCGTTGCGCAACGCAGAGTCCGTTTCACCCTGCGCCATGTAAAACGGCACGCGGAATTTATCGTTGGTCTCGGCATCCTCAAGCACAGCCTTGAATCGTTCCTCGAACTTCGGCAGCAGGTTCGAGGAGTGGCCTGAGCTGAAGACGTAGAGCTCGCTGAACATCTCCAGGTGCGACAATCCGGTGTGCATCACCACAAACCCGCCCATCGAAAGCCCGGCCAGGGCTCGACCCTCGCGGCTCGCCTGCGTTCGGTAGTGGGCGTCCACCCAGGGGATGATGTCTTTGAGATATTCCCGGGTGCAGGCGTCGTCCTCCCCGGGTAGTGGCGGGTTGGCGGCAGCCATTCCCCAGGTGTTGGGCATGACGATAATCATCGGCTTGGCCCTACGCCTGGCGATGAGGTTGTCGAGGATCGTCTGGGCGTGCCCGCCATTCCTCGGGTCGGTGCTGGTCCACCCGGCATCGTCATCGCCGCCACCATGATTCAGGTACAACACCGGGTATCGGCGCGTCGCGTCCTGGTCGTATCCCGGCGGCAGGTAAACGTGCATGCGCTTCTCTGTGCCCGCATGATTCCGGTATTTCACGATCTCCACCTTGCCGTGCGGCACGTCACGGACCGCGAAAAACGCGGTGTCGTCCATCCTCGCCAGGGCGGGCAGGATCGGCAGCGGGCAGCGACCAGGCTTGGGTCTCCCCCAGTCCCCCCGGGGCGGGTTGGTGGGCGCCGCTGGTTGCGGCGGGGCGACCGCCTCCAGGCGCGTCGCCGCGAGTCCCTCAGCGGCGAGGGAACTGAACTGGCTGGATGCCGCAAGGAGGAAGGTGGCGAGGCCCTTCCCTGAAAGGCTCAAAAATGGCACGGCCTCTCGGTGCTTCATCGGAGCACTCTAATCCCCACGATCCAGCCTTGTCAGGTGCGTTGTTCCGTCGCACGGTGCCGCGCACACCTTTACTCCCCTGCCGATTTGTCCCGTTTGACGCAGCCGCGGTTTGCGGTAGAGTCAATTCGCTTGCGCAACGGACTCAAAGCCATCTCGATCCTGTTGCTGGTCCTGTCTCTGGGCCTGCAATGGGCTCTGCTGCAGACGGTCGCCTGGACCGGCATGCTCATCGCCTATTCCCGCGATGCATCGCTCCGGGACGCCGTGGTGAAGACCTTTGACGGCGAACATCCCTGCCCGATCTGTCATATCGTCAAGACCGGCCGCGCCGAACAGAAGCAATCTGATCAAGTAAAACTCGCCACCAAACTCGACCCCGGCCTCGTATGGAATGGGATCGCGTTCATCATTTCATTAGTTCCACCCCAGGTTTCCGCGTCGGATCAATTGGCCGAGGTGCGCTGCTACTCCCCGCCCAAACCGCGTCCAAGATGCGGCATTCCACCCCTCCCGCCGATCGGCTAACGAACTCCGGTTGGGCGTCCACGTTTGGGCGTCGACCGCATGAGTCACCTCCCCGACGAGCGGCCTTTCCACTTACTTAGACCTTCCCGGTGGGCGACCACGCGTCGCGGCTTTCGCGGCTCCGCATGCCCGGGAGTTCCCGTCCGGGGAACATTGCCGCCAGATCGACAAAACCCATTTGAACCACGACCGTGAAATGAACCCTATGTCATCCAAGAACACCCTTTTGTGCGCCCTGGCCGCCGTCGCCGTGACGGGCGGAATCTCCTCGGCACAGGCCGACACCCTGAACGCCGTTCCCATGCAAGGCGGCATGGTCATGCCGATGGTCGCCTACCATGCCGACACCGGGCGGCTCCACGTCATGATGCCGTCCGAAGTGCCGCAACTGACTCCCCTCCTCGTGAGCCATCCCGGCGATGCTTTCGATCCGGCTGACCCCTGGTTCGACGCGCTGGATCCCAGCCGCCGGGGCTTCTCCTTCAGCCGCCGCTACGGCTTCGTGATGGATACCATGACCGATCCGCTCCCTCCCAATACCACCATCTGGATCCGCAAAATCGCCGGACCGCCCGACCTCGGCTTTTACCGTTACTCCGGCTCCGACCCCAAAGCCTGGCAGCCCATCTTCGGCACGGACGGCACCCCAGACGCCCTTCCCTGGAATGGGATGATGTTCCATCCCGGCATCGCCGCCCCGCCTGGACCCAACCCGCTCGTGGCCACCTTTGAACTCTTCCTCGCGGCGACGGATTCAGGTCAGGAACTGCCCGAATCCAGCTCCGGCCCGTTGATCTTCAACTGGACCAACGTGTCCGATGGCCGGCCAACCCTGGATATCGGCCTGAAACTGGTCGTCGCCTGGCCTGCCTCCGTCACCGATTACCTGCTCGAATCGGCCGATGCGGCCGATGCGTCAAACTGGACCACCGTCACCAATATTCCCGTCCTGCTGGATGGCCAATCCGCAGTGGTGCTGGAACCGGACGCCACCACCAAGTTCTTTCGCATGCGTGCAGCACCCTGACCCGAAGCCCAATACGGCAATGACGGCTCTGGCACCTACAGACGGCGCCGATTCCGGCCCGGGAGTTCTGTCGCCCGTGGCACGGCGCCCCCGCGGCTTTACCCTCATCGAACTGCTCGTGGTCATCGCCGTCATTGCGATCCTCGCGGCCCTGTTGTTGCCGGCCCTGGGTCGGGCCCGCGGTTCCGCCCGCTCGATCCAATGCCTCGGTCAAATGCGACAGCTCGGCCTGGCCGTGACTCTGTATGCCGAGGATCACGGCGATGAGTTTCCCCGCAGTCAGCATTCGGCATTTGCTCACCGGCAATCCACCTGGGGTCGAGCCCTCGCGCCGCAACTGGGTTCGGACTCGACCACATGGACAAACCTGCTTCGCGACATCTACAAGTGTCCCAGCGACCGGCGCACGACGCCCTGGAGCTACGGCCTGAATGTCTACTTCGAGTTGGGTCCCGAGGATGATTACGAAGGCAAACCGCAAACCTGGCGCCGTATTGGCATGGTGCCAAACCCGACCGCAACGGTTCTGTTCGCTGAAAACGCTTCCGGTGCCGATCACATCATGCCCAACTACTGGACCTCAGCAAAGGATGCCGTCGACGTCGCCCCCCGCCGACACCACCAGCGTTCAAACTACAACTTCGTGGACGGTCATGCGGAAAGCCGTGAGTTCCTGACCATCTACAGTCCTTCCAACAAGATCGATCAGTGGCACCCCTCAATGGCGCGTTGAACCCACCGGCTGCGGCGAGCACCCACGCATCGGCATCGTCCCCGGTGCCGGTCTCAATCCGAAGGCGTTTCACTTCGCCATCCATCCGGTGGCAATGCCCAAACGCGCGACCAACGATCGGATCAAGATCTTTGTAACCTCCGGCCGCCTCGCGGCTCCATGAAGGCAGAATGCAACCTCGTCGTCTGGTTATCGTGGGCGGAGTAGCGGGTGGCGCCAGCGCCGCCGCCCGCGCCCGCCGGCTCTGTGAACAATGCGAAATCGTCGTGTTCGAACGCGGGCCGCATGTCTCCTTCGCCAATTGCGGACTGCCCTACTTCGTCGGCGGCGAGATTGTGGAACAGGATTCACTCCTCCTCCAGACCCCCGAGACACTGCGGGCCCGATTCAATCTCGACGTGCGCGTCAAGACCGAGGTCATCGCCATTGACCGCGAGGCGCAGGTCGTCAAGGTGCGCGACCTGACCACGCAACGCGAATACGACCAACCCTACGACGCCCTGGTGCTCTCCACCGGCGCCTCGCCCCTCCAGCCTCCCATTCCCGGCATCGATCGCCCCGGCCATTTCACCGTCCGCAGCATCCCGGACGTGGAACGGATCCGGCAGTGGATCAAAGACTGTCATGCCTGTCGCGCCGTGGTGGTCGGGGGCGGCTACATCGGACTCGAGATGGCCGAGCAGATGCACCGCCAAGGACTCAGCCTGACCGTGATCGAGGCGATGCCGCAGGTCATGGCCCCGCTCGATCCCGAAATGGCCGCCTGGCTCCACGTCGAACTCCAAGCCCAGGGTGTCGCCCTGCACCTCGGCGATCCCGTGGCCGCCTTCGAACCACCACAACCCGGCGAGTCCGCCCGCGCCTCCGTCGTGGTGCTCAAAAGCGGGCGGAGGATTCCCGCGGACACTGTCGTGCTTGGCCTGGGGGTGCGCCCGGAGACCAAACTGGCCCAACAGGCCGGGATCGAGCTCGGCGAACGCGGCGGGATCCGCGTCAATGACCAGCTTCAAACCAGCGATCCCAGGATCTGGGCCGTGGGCGACGCCGTTGAAGTGCGCGACCGCGTGACGGGCGCCTGGGGCATCATCCCCCTGGCTGGCCCGGCCAACCGGCAAGGCCGCATCGCCGCCGACATCATCTTCGGCCGCACCGCAAGCTACGAAGGCACCTGGGGCACCGCCATCCTCCGACTGTTCGAGCTCACGGCCGGCTGCACCGGCGCGAACGAGAAATCCCTGCGCCGGGCCAACCTTCCTTTCCAGGCACTCCACCTTCACCCCGGTTCGCATGCCGGCTACTATCCTGGCGCCGAGCCGATTGCGATGAAGATCCTGTTCGCACCGGATACC
Organism: Verrucomicrobiota bacterium; assembly: GCA_023383055.1. Classification (GTDB taxonomy): domain Bacteria; phylum Verrucomicrobiota; class Verrucomicrobiia; order Limisphaerales; family JAHDYP01; genus JAHDYP01. The sequence goes on from JAHDYP010000075.1 coordinate 31,084, forward strand.
GGCAGGTTGCTGGGCGCCCAGGCCGTC
>JAHDYP010000076.1:0-29708 GCA_023383055.1 Verrucomicrobiota bacterium
ATGAAATCGGGCGTCTGCGCCGGGCTCAGCTCTGGCGCGATCGGGATCGGCTGGCCTCAAGGCAACGCGAACGAGCAGCGGCGCGCGATGAGACCTCTTCACGCCCGGCCAACCGCACCATTCGACTCCGTGGCAGCGTCAGCCGGCCTTGGACTGGCGGTGCGCCCAATCGCGGAGCATGAAGATCGCCTGGCCGAGCACGCCGGCCGAACCCCGAAACTGGGCCGAGCCGCGCGGTTGATTGTCGCGCGACCACCATTCGTAAAAGTCCCCGTGTTGCGCCACCCGTGCGACCATGGGTTTTAGTTCACGGTAGGCGTCCTCGATCATCCCGTGACGAACGAGTTGCTGGATCATGCGCCCGCCAAACCAACACCAATCCCCGCCATTCTGATACGACCACGCTTTCATCCCCGGATTCTTAAACAAGCCATCCGGGTACGGCGGATAGACCGTCAGGCCGATCGACGATGCCCCCGCCTGCCGCACATTCTCCCGCATGCGAGCCAGAGCCCTCTCGATTTCTCTCCTGGACAACAACCCGGCCTCGATGGCCACCGCCGTGCCTCCATGATAGTAAATCGAAGCCTCATCGAAATCCGCCGGAAATGGCGAACCCTCCAGGTATCTGTGCGGGACAAACTGCTGTCGTTGCTTGTCCCACAAGTGCCGACGCACCTGCGCGCGGAGTTCCCGATGCGCTTTCCGCCAGCGTTTCACCTCCGACCGATCATTCGCCGTCAACGCCACATAATCGTCAATCGCAATCAGCAGCATCGCGTTGTCATACACATCGATCGCCCGATGCGAACTCTCGTCCAATTCAACCCCCCACGGATGTTCCGGTTGGACATCGCCCCAGTCAACCGTCGTCGCCCCCCAGATCAACCCGTGCGCGCGGTCAAACCGGTCCGCATACAGATACTCAAGCGCCCGAAGCAACCGCTCCCGCACCGGCATCTCCCCCACCCGCTCGTCCAGGATGGTCCGATCGCCGGTGGCATCGACATACCGACGGATCGCCTGAATCAACGACGTCTCCTGGTCGGTCTCGACCGTGTTCTTGTGCGCGAGCAGTCCCGGGGCGAGCTCCGAGCGACGGTACTTGTAGCCAACACTCCCCTTCGCTTCCGGGATGAAACCGTCCGGAATGTTGCCGTCGGCACCCTGGAACTTGAAAAAGGTCAGCAGATTCGAACGGATGACCCCGCGGTCCACGAACCGCAGCGTCATCTCGAGAAACGTATTCAAGTCCCGAATCCAGACCTCGCCATAACCCGAGCCCGCCGTCAGACCCGAACCCAGCAGCACCTCCGCGCGTTTGAGCGCAAAATCGAAGTCCGGATCGGCCAGAATCTGGCGGGCCAACTCCTGCTCGGCAAGCGAAGCCCGGCGGGCCAGTTCGGATGCCGCCGCCGCGTCCGGCGCCACGCCCGGCAAAGCCAATCCCGCCAAAACCGGCACGGTTAAGATGATGCTCTTCACCCAGCTCCAGCTCGTTCCATTCGTTCGCTTCATGCGTTGCTCTCCGCTTGATATACGTTGGTTCTCTAAACGCCCAGACCGTAGCCAACCCTGCCCCTGTCCCTCAAGAACCAACCCTCTGACCGGCACCTTTCGCAGGCCGGTTTCGAAAAACCGTTTACACCGCGCGTTGGCCCATGAAGAATCCAACTCAAACTTCATGACCCCACCGCTCGATCAATCCAAGCCGCGTTTCCCCATCCAGAACGAGTGCATCTACCTGAACCATTGCGGCGTTTCGCCGCTGCACCCCGGCGCCGCCGCCGCCGCCCGCCAATGGGACGAAACTCAAATGCGCTCCGGCATCGGCGTTTTTGCGAAGCTCGGCGATCCCACCCTCGCCGTGCGCCGAGCCGCCGCCCAACTGCTCGGGGTTCCCCACGACGACCTTTCGTTTCTCCGCAACACCGCGGAAGGACTTTCCCTGGTCGCCAATGGGCTCCCCCTCGAACCCGGCGACCGGATTGTCAGTTACCTCCACGAGTATCCCTCGAATCATTACCCGTGGCGCCTGCAAGCCACCCGCGGCGCCACGCTCGAACTGCTGCCGGACCGTCCCTGCGGCAGCGGACTGCCGGAAGGCCAGCCCCGCGGCTTCGAACTTGAGGATCTCGAACGACTGCTCCGTGCCGGCCGGGTGCGCGCGGTTGCCCTCAGCCATGTCCAGTTCACCAGCGGGTTCATGGTCGACCTGGCTGCCGTCGGCCGGCTGTGCCGCGAGCACGATGCCTGGTTGATCGTGGATGCCGCCCAAAGCCTTGGCGCCGTCCCGCTCCGTCCGCTCGAATGGGGCATCGATGTCATCGCCGCTTCCGGGTGGAAATGGTTGCTCGGCCCGATGGGCTCCGGCCTGCTCTACACCAACCCCCGCCTCCGCGCCGTTCTCAAGTGCACCATGGCTGGCGCGGACCTCATGGAGCAAGGCGATGACTACTTGAATCACGCCTGGCAACCGCACCGCGACGGGCGCTTCTTCGAATACAGCACCGCCAACATGGCCTCGGCCGCCGCCCTCGCCGCCTGCATCCAGGAAGCTCAGCTCCACTTCGGCCCCGAGTGCATCGCCACCGAGACCTCTCGCCTCCGCCGACTCCTCCTCGAGCGCCTCGATCCCTACCGGTTCCTTCGCGTCCAGTTCCCGGGCCCCGGAAGTCCCATCCTTTCGTGGGCGGTTCCGCAGGCGGATCGGGTTGCCCGATGCGCAACGAAAAGCGGGGTCACCGTCACCCAGCGTGGCGGGTACCTCCGCACCGCCCCGCATTTTTACAACACCGACGACGAGATCCTGCGCGCCGTCGACGTCCTGCACCAGGCTGTGGACGCCGTGCAGCGTGACGCCGAGTGAACCGTCCTTGCCCGGATTCTCATGGCATCATGGCGAAGCATACCCCATTTTTGAACCGATTCTTAGGCGCCTCACTCGGGCCCTCTCCCCCAGCCACGCTGGGGGAGAGGGTGTCCGGAGGACGGGTGAGGGGGGCGCTTCGGTTCTGGCTGTGCCAGGCTGAAAAATGTGCGAACTGGTGTAACCTTGCCCGACCGAATGCACAGTAAAGCATCGGCATGAACACACCCATTCCGAACGCGGCTTGCCCGAAATGCGGCCGTCCGATCCCCCGTGAGGCCCGCGAAGGACTCTGTCCCGGCTGCGCCCTCGCGGCGGTAGCCACCCCCACGGAAGCCGGTCTGCCCCCCGAATCGCGGCCCCCACCCCCCGCGCGCGAGACCGTCGCCGCCGCGCTGCCCCAGTTCGAAATCCTCGAACTTATCGGCCAGGGCGGCATGGGTTCCGTCTTCAAAGCCCGCCAACCCCAACTCAACCGACTCGTCGCCCTCAAAATCCTTCCCACCGACCCCGCGCGCGATCCGAAGTTCAGCGAACGCTTCCTCCGCGAAGCCCAGGCACTGGCCCGCCTCAACCATCCCAATATCGTCGCCATCCATGACTCCGGCGAAGCCGGCGGCTTCCTCTACCTGGTGATGGAATACGTTGATGGCGCCAGCCTCCGCCAACTCCTCCGCGAACGCCGTCTCCAACCTGAGGAAGCGCTGGCGATCGTCCCCCGCATCTGCGAAGCCCTCCAATTCGCCCACGATCAGGGTGTCGTTCACCGCGACATCAAACCCGAAAACGTCCTGCTCGATCGCCAGGGACGCGTCAAAATCGCCGACTTCGGCATCGCCAAACTCGTGGATACCGACGAACCGCGCCCAGCCCTCACTGAAGAGTTCTCGGTCATTGGCACCCCCCATTACATGGCCCCCGAGCAAATCGAACGCCCGCGCCTCGTTGATCATCGCGCCGACATCTATTCCCTCGGCGTCGTCTTCTACGAAATGCTCACGGGCGAGCTGCCCCTCGGCAAGTTCCCGCCCCCGTCCCGCAAAGTTCAACTGGACGTCCGCCTCGACGAAGTCGTCCTCCGTTCGCTCGAAAAGGAACCCGAACGTCGTTACCAGCACGCCAGCGAGGTCAGGAGCGACGTCGAAACGATCGCCCTCACCCCGCCGCCGAAGACGGGCGACGACACCTCGATCCGGCCCGCTAAGCCCGCCCTGCTCGGGTCGGTCGTTGCCGCCCGCTGGGCCGCCCGCATTCTCGGCACACTCTTCATTCTCCTGGTCACGCCGTTCATCCTGGCCGAGGGCCTGCCGCCCCTCGCCAGCCAACCGGAGGGCGTCCAACTGACTTTCATCGGCGGATTCCTCCTCTTTCTCGGCTTCGTCCTCGGCTGGTGGCGCGAAGGCACCGCCGCTGTCGTCGTCGCTTGCGGTTGGACCGTCGTTCGGATCTCCGAAAATAAGTTCCAACTGTTCACCTGGTTCGAGTTGACCCTGGTCGTCGCCGCCCTCTACGCCTTCTGCTGGTGGGCCACACGCGGCCAACCCACCCGCATTGTCGTCACCACCACCGCCGTGCTCGCCGCCACCCTCGCCTTCGGCCGGTTGTTCGTCCCCACCAGCGTCTTCCTTTCCGGCACCGTCACGGATCAAATCAGCGGTGAGTTCCTGCCCAACGCCGAGCTGCGCCTGCCAACTCGCCTGAATGACGCCTCTTCAAACGACGACTCACCCCAGGCGCGCACCGACGCTCAAGGTCGATTCCGGCTCTACATCGGCTGGTATTCCGCCGACCGACCGCTCTCCATTTCCGCCCCCGGTTATATCAGGCTGACGACCAACCTCGGTCCTCGCGAGCTCGGCCGACGCTCCCTGCCCCGCGGATTCAGCCTGCAACCCGAGTTCACACCCGCCATTGAACTCACTCTCAATGACGTGGACGACGCGCGCGGTGCCGAGGTGCTGGATCTTCATGCCGGCCGAGCCATCGACCTGACCGCGGAAATGAAACAGCAGCCCGGTGAAAAACCGATCCGCTGGCTGAGCGAACAGCGGGCAGGTCTTTTCCTCGACCACGTGCGCGGTCAATGGGGGCTCATGACCCCCGCCGAACACCCCCTGAAGTTAAGGACTCTCGCGGTCGCGCTGTGGGAACAGATTACTTTGCCGGACTTGACCAACGCGCTCGCCCACGACCCCGATGGCTTCGAAATCCTGCGCCACACCCCCTTCGAGGTCTACGTCTTCCCCACCAACGCTCAACCACCGCTCACCTTCGCTTATGAGACCGCTGACGGCCTGCGCGGCGCCCTCCAAATCACGGAATTCACCGAAAACCCCAACTCCGCCCGCATCCGTTTCAAACGCGCCAACGTCGGTTCATTTACCGCGACTTCCGTCGGTTCCGACACCCCAACCACATCTCTACCCGATCCTCAAGTCGCCGTCGCCAAACCGGGTGAGTTCACGCTCACCCTGTCGAACGGCGTCACGTGCGAGGTCGTTGCCCTGAGCCGCAACCCGCGCCAGCGCGGGCCCTGGTGGAAACCCAATGGCGAACTCTTCGCCAAACCGCCCCTCGAATTGGTGCGTGTCCTCGATACCACACCGAACTACCGCCCCGAAGACGAGGTACTGGTTTATGTTCGCATCCAACCACCGCCCTCCGCGCAGCGCTGGCAATCTCGAATGGAATTTCACCCCGCGGCGCTGCGTCGGTGTTCCGCCGTCGTTCGGGAACCCGACGGCAAGGAGCGCGTGGCCAGCATCCTGGAATGGCCATCTCCCGGAGAAACCATCGACCTCGAGGTGGCCTCCGCCATCGGGCCATGGGAACCGATCGCCCTGTTTGACGGACAGAACACCCGCGAACTGATTCCGGAAATCAAGGTCACCTGCGGCCCACTGCATTACGACGAACGCCGCCAATGCCATCAATTCGAAGTCATGCATAACGTCGATCGCGACCGCTACGCCCTCCGGATGGTCGCCCGCCTCCAGAACGGCCAGCAACTCGAAGTCGATCTCCATGCCGGCCTCACCCACGGCTCTCCCGCCAAAGGCTTCACCGTCCTCTGGCCGGACGAGTTTAAACCAGATGAAGTCAAAGAGTACGCCATCGAATCCACCCCTTGGGTGCGAGGCAGGTTTCGCCGAGTCCACTCCCAACCGAACAACCCCACCGCCACGTTAGCTGAACCCGGTCCGCTCACCGTCGCTTCGGACGGTCGCGGCACCCATGCCTCGATCCAGGCCGCCCTCGATGCCGCCCCCACCCACGCCGTGATTCACGTCGCCCCTGGACGCTTTGCCGAAACATTGCTCATCACCAATTCGGTCACCTTGGTCGGCAGCGACTGGAATACCACGGTCATCGGGCCGCTGACCCCGGCATCCGGCCCCACTCCCACCGAACTCCAGGAACTCGAACGCCGCTTTCGCGAGGCCGCCACGGATGAGGAGCGCACCCGATTGCGCCTTGAAGCCCAGGAACGCTTCTCCCAACCCGTCGTGCGCATCGCCCATGGCGCCTCCGTCCAGTTCGAAAACCTCAAGTTCACTCAACCCGGCACCCCACCAGACGGCAGACTCCTCGATGCCACGGTGGTCGAAGTACGCGACGCCACGGTCTCCTTCCAGAGTTGCGCTATCGTCGGTTCTCCGGGCAATGGCCTCATCCTCCGCGACGGCGCCCGAGTCAACCTCTCCCGGACCCTCGTCGCCGCCGCCTGGAATACCGGCATCCGCGTCGAACGCGGCGCGAACGCCCAACTTACCGTGACCGACAGCGACCTCCGTAACTGCCATTACGCCGGCGTCGTCATCGGTCGTGGACAAGATCAGGTGCTCCTCGAACGCTGCCGGATCTCGGGCGCGGCCTGGCACGGCGTCCGTTACGACAGCGCCTCACCTACCATTGCGGAATGCCTGATCTTCGCCAACGCGCGCTCCGGCATCTACGCCTCCGGCAGCTCGACCGCACAGGTGCATGGCAATGTCTTCTGGAGAAACGAGATGAACGGCATCTCCTGCTGGTTCGCCAACCGCGATTCGATCTCGAACAACACCTTCGCCGCCAACCTCCGCGAAGGTCTCTCCGTCCTCGGCGCCTCCTCCCCTCTCATCGAACGGAACATCTTCTGGCAAAATCCCCAGGGCATCTACCAGGGCAACATCGGCGGTGAAGCCGTCAACACCCAAGCCTCCTCCCCACTCCAACTGCAAACCAATCTCTTCTGGACCAACACCGTTCACATCGCCTCGCCCCTCGGCGCACCCCGCACCGATGCGCCCACGCCGCCTTCCCTGCCGTTGGAGCGCTTCCCCGGCAACGTCGAACTCGATCCACTCTTTCGTAATCCGGCGGCCGGCGATTTCTCGCTGTCACCCCAGGGTCGTGCCGCCACCGCCGGCATCGGCGCCCCCCGCGCACTCCGCCCCGACAGCCCATTTCCCCTCCAACCGGAAGAACAGGCCATCATCCCGGAATCCGACACCCGCGATTCCCGGCAATGGCAGCGACCTGGCGAACACTAAAGCCACTTTCGCCCCCATTTGCAGTAAGCGAACGCAATCCCCAATCCCCAATCCTAAATCCCCCCACCCGGTTCCGTGACCTCTCCCTCCAATCCCGTCTTTGCCACCACGCGCTGGACCCAGGTCCTCGCCGCGCGCGGCGACTCCGTCGCAGCCCGCCAGGCGCTCAGTGATCTCTGCGCCGCTTATTACGAGCCGGTCGTCACCTACCTCCGCCACCACCAGCGCTCCGAAGACGACGCACGAGAATTCGCCCACCGATTCTTCGAACTCGTACTCCACCGCCGTGCCTTCGACGCCGCCACTCCGGGCCAGGGCCGGTTCCGTTCCTACCTGCTCGGTGCCGTCAAACATTTCCTCGCCGAAAGCCAACGTCACGCCCGCGCAGCCAAACGTGGCGGCGGCCAGGCTCCCCTTTCGCTGGATGCCAACGCGGGAACCGACACCAGCTCGGAACCTCAGGTCCCTGATCGCGCCGCGGACACCCCGGACACGCTCTTTGACCGTCACTGGGCCGCCACCCTCGTCGATCGTGCCGCCGCCAGTCTCGCCAGCGAATACGCCGATCGCGGACAAATTGCCCAGTTCAACACGCTCAAACCCTGGTTGCTCGGCGAGATCCCCGCCCTTTCACGCGCCGATGCCGCCGTACCGCTCGGCCTCACTGAAGGTGCCTTGAAAGTCGCCATTCACCGCTTGCGCCGACGCTTCCGTGAACTTGTGAAAGCCGAAATCGCCCAAACCGTCAGCGACCCCGCTGCCGTCCGCGAAGAACTGCGTTACCTCATCGAAGTGCTTACCGCGAGATCCGATCTCGCTTCCTCGCCGGATCGCTGATGCTTACGATGTGCAACGCATCCACCGTGTGTGTCGAATCCTGGCGATCAACAATCGAAATCACACTCTTGCCGATGGCAATGAAATCCCGATGCGGAATCGTGAAGCTCCGCCCATCCGACAGATGAATCACAAAAGGCGTGAACGGCCCCTCCAAGCGATCCCGAATCGGCTTCAGGTTTAACATGATCGAAGCATGCCTCAGTCACGTCAGAAATCAAGGCCACGGCCAATCTCGATTTGAAGAGATACCGTTCGAAGGAAGCTCTCTCGTCGACCCGACCGGTCACCTCGGTGCGGCATAGGACAGAGTTTCTTGTCACCGATTTTGGCTGGGGTGTCTCTTATCTGGCGTTATGATTGCGCCCGTCATGCAAACCGCGCACCCCCCCTCGGATGCCTCCCTGGTAACCGCTGCTCTCGAGGGTTGCGCGCAGTCCTTCCGCCAGATCGTCGAGCGCTACCAAGCGCTCGTTTGCTCACTCACTTACAGCGGAACCGGCAGCTTGAACCAAAGCGAGGAGCTCGCCCAGGAGACCTTTCTGCTCGCCTGGAAACAGCTCCGCCAGTTGCGCGATCCCCAAAAGCTCCGCTCCTGGCTCTGTGCCATCGCCCGCTCCGTGGTCAGCAATAACCGCCGGCGCTCGAGGCGCGATCCGGTGACCCACGCCCCGGACGGCCTCGAACTCGACCAACTGGCCGCCGAAAACCCCACACCGGACGACGTCACCATACGGAACGAAGAGGAAGCCCTGCTCAGCCAGGCCCTCGCCGCCCTGCCACCCGCCTACCGCGATCCGCTCGTACTCTTCTATCGCGAAGGCGAATCGGTCCAGCGCGTGGCCACCGCCCTCGAACTGACCGAGGAAACCACCCGACAGCGCTTGTCCCGCGGCCGAAAGCTCCTTCAGGAACAGGTCGCAACGCTGCTGGCCGACACTCTCCGCCGAACCAAACCCGGCCGCGCGTTTACCGCCGCGGTGATGGCGGCGCTGCTCACACCGGTCGCCCCGGCCACCGCGTCCGCAGCCTCGTCCGGCCTTGCCGCCGCATCAACGCCAAGTACTCCCTCAACTCTCGGGGCCAGCTCGGCGCTGTCCGCAGTCTCGTCGCTTTTGGGAATCTTCGGCGCGTATCTCGGCCTCAAACAGAGCGTGGCCCTGGCGCGTTCCCCACGCGAACGCCAATTCCTCGTCACCCTCGCTCGCATGGCCATTCTCTTTGTGATCAACCTGGCCGCCGTGGATACCGCATTCCTCCTGCTCGGCGACCGCCTCTCCCGCGCCAACCCAGCCTTGCACGCCGGGCTCGTGGTCACCCTGCTCCTGTTGCATTTTGGGTTCCTGCTGGGATTGGCTGCCTGGGGCCGGAACCAACTCCGGGCCATGCGACACACCTCAGACCCGCGAGACAAGCCCTCGGCCTCAACCGAAGGGCTCAACCATTCCATCTCGCGCCGGATCGATTACCGCTCGAGGTGGACCCTGCTTGGGCTTCCCCTCGTCCACATCCGCTTCGGCGACTACTACGCTCGTGAATTTGGACTGGCCCGCGGTTGGATCGCCCTTGGCGACACCGCCGTGGGTGTCCTCTTCGCCGCCGGCTGGATCGCCACCGGCGGCATCGCCCTGGCCCCCGTCAGCTTCGGCTTGATCGCCCACGGCATCCTTGCCACCGGCGCCCTGGCCTTTGGAGTCCACGCCGTCGGTCTGGTCGCAGCCGGCGCTGTCGCCTGGGGCTGGCACGGGGCCTGGGGAGCCATCGCCCTCTCCCAAACCTGCGCCGTCGGCGCCCAGGCCTTCGCCCCGCACGCCAACGACGAAATCGCTCACACCTTCTTCGCCACCGGCTTTGCCAACGTCATCACCGGCCTGCTGCACCACGGCTACCTGCTCGCCGCCCTCGCCCTCTGGCCCGTCATTCTCGCTTGGCGCGAACAACCACTCCTGCCCGAGGAACCTCTCGCGTCGAATCAACCCCCATCCGCCGCCTCCTCTGATCCGTCGACCGATCGGGAGCAAAACCGCCGCCGGCGCCGGCTCTGCCTGCTCATCCCACTATGTGGTCTGAGTGTCGTGGTCTGGATCAGCCTGTTGGATCCCGAAGGACCCCGCAATCCCAACGGTGGTCACACCATGTCCTGGCAGGCCGGCATCGCCTTCGCGATCGCCCTCGCAGCTTTCCTGGGCAGCCTCTTCACCACCTTGGCTCTGATCTTCCCCAAAGGTTACGCGCCCGGCTGGCAGATCCGTTGCCCCAAATGCGGACTGACCGTCCCGGCCTCCCAGACTGGCATTATCCGCGTCGGCGGCTTCGGCAAAAACCTTAGACCGGGCTATTGCGAGCGCTGCCACCGTAACCGGCTCCTGATCCTGGAACCTATGCCCGAGAACCCCAACGTATCCTCTTCCTGACCGCCTTACAGGTTGTCAATACGATGCCCGTTCGCCTCTCCTCGGCGACTCATCAACCCATCGCGCCTTGATCAGGAACAAATCCTCGCAGTCCACCGCCTCAGTCACCCGCAACCCCGCCCGCCCCACCAACTCCGGCCAGGCTGTCGCCGGCGGGAGTTGATCACCTCCCACCGAACCGCCAACCCGATGATGAATCGCGCTCACCTGTCGGCTCCCCAACAGGTGCATCACCACCAATTCCCCCGACGGCTTCAACTGCCGCGCCATCTGTCGCATCGCCGCCACCCGATCCCGAAAATGCGGAAACGCCTGAAAACACAACACCACGTCGAACCGCCGCGCTTCCACCCGCACCTCACAGATGTCCCGCAACTCGAAGTCCGCGTCCACACCCCGTGCCCGGGCCTTGGCGAGCATCGCCGGCGAAAAATCCCACGCCACCACCCGCCCCGGACGCACCCGCTCCACCAGCCAACCCGTGATCTGCCCCGTGCCGCAGCCCACCTCCAGGACATCCATCCCGGCCACGAGCCCCAACCGCCCCTCCAACTCCCCCAACCGCCGTAGCGTCACCACCGGGTCTGGCCCCGTCTGATCCCACCTCGGAGCCTGCTGATCGAAAAAGGCAACGCGCGGGTCCGTGGCCGCGGCGATGCCGTTACCGTCATGGTTCATACGAATTAATCCTTGAGTAACATCGCCAGATTGGTAGTATCATTTCCAATGAGCGTAACACTGCCCCCAACTCCGGGTCAAGCAGCCCTGCTCCGCACCGTCGCCCTGCTCGCCCTCACCCTGACCCTCAGCCTCGCGCCGGCGCGGGCCGAAACCCACGCCCACCTCCAGTCCGTCAACCCCGACGGCACCAGCGCCTGGTCGGGTTCCGTCCCCTTTACCCTGCGCGGCGTCCTGCTCTGCGGTCCCGACGAGATGCTCGACCCAACGCCCCAATTCCTGCCCTGGAACGGCGGCGCCAACCAGGGTCAAATGGGCGGCCAATGGCAGGTCGTGCTCCAGGCCGTCGATCCCGGGGACCAGGGCGGCACCACCTGCTGGATGGGCCAGAACTACGGCAACCAACCCTGGATCCGCAACGAGGACTTCAGCTACTCCAATGAAACCTGGGTGTCCGAAATCCTGCGCCTCAACTTCGATCCCAGCCTGCTCCACCCTTTCCAGGCCGGCGACCTCGTCGAAGTCACCGTCCGCCAGGCGCTCTTCTACGGCGGCAAACGCAATATCAACGAAGGCCACGATATCGATCCGGCCTACAACTTCGAAATCCGCCTTCTCACCGCCCATCACGGTCTCCCCACCCCCGAAGACCTCACGCTGGCCGACGTGATGGAGCCGGGCGGCTTCCCCGATGACCCCACGAGCTGGCGCCCCATCTTCGATCCCACGCGCGTCACCGGCGGCGAACGCTGGCAAGGCGTCCGGGTCCGCCTCCGTGACCTCACCTTGCTGAGCACCGATGGCTGGACCCCCACCAACGCCTGGGCCAATCGACTCTCCGCGGCCACCGACAACCTCGGCCGCTTCATTTCCCTGCGACATCCGCGCTACCACCTCGGCCCGCCGCCCAGCCACACCTTCGATGCCATCGGCATCTTCAACCAGGAATCCGGCTCCGGCACCCACGGCACCAACGGCTATGAACTCTTCGTTCAACAGGTGCTGCCCCACACCCCGCCACCGGCGCTCGACGCCCGCCTCCAACTCGCCGTTTCCTGGCCAACCAACGGCGCCCTCTACCAACTCGAATGGCGCGGTCAGGCCGACACCGGCGACTGGCAACCGGTCACCAACACGGCTGCCATCATTCACGACCGCCATACCGTGCTGCTGCCTCCCCAAAGCCCACAGCAGTTCTACCGCCTCCGCACCACCTACTGAACCGCGCCATGCGCCCGATGCGTCCCTCCAGCCCCGGCTTCACGCTCGTCGAATTGCTGGTAGTCATCGCCATCATCGGGATCCTCGCCAGCCTCCTCCTCCCCGCCCTCGCGCGCGCTAAAGAAAACGCCAAAGTCCTCAAAGTACACGTCGAACTCCACGGCGTCGGGCTCGCTCTCGAGATGTACGCCGACGACCACGCCGGCGATCTGCCCCCCGTGCGGCTCGACTGCAACACCGACCTCGCCACCCATTGGTGCCATTTCCCGGTCGAACTGGCCGAACATGGTTACCTGCCCCGCGGCGATCAGCCGGGCCGGCAGGCCAACCTCGAGGACGTCTTTAATCCCGGCCATACCTACAAATACGCCACCCCCGGCCCCGCCCTCCTCAACAACACCCCCAGTTATACCTACAAACTCTGGGTGCCCGACGACTTTCCAGCCAGCCAGACCAGCTCCGGCCGGTATTTCTCGAGCCGAACCGATTCCCCCGTCCGCTGGGTCGTCTGGAGCCTCGGCCCCCGCCCCGCCAGTGCCGCTTCCCAGGACCCCCATGCCCCTCTCGCCCGCACCAGCTGGTATCGACGCACCGGCGACGGCGGCATCATCGGCCGCCTCGCCAACCGCGAAGGCATTCAGTTCAAAACCCCCCTCGAAACCGGGCTTCCATGAATTCACGCGCCTTCCAACACGGGGTTTCCACGGCAACCCGCAACGCCGCTCCGTCAACCGCACCCCGCGATACCCTCGACACTCCTGCAATCACGCGCCATCGCCCGCCGGCTTCACCCTCGATCGCGTTGCCCGTGCTCCTGGGACTGTGGCTCATCGCGCCCGGCTGCAGCCGGACCCCATCGTCCAGCGAGCCCCTTCGCCTCGCCACCACCACCTCCTACCTCGAAGCCGCCGCCCGCGATCTGCTCGGCGATCAACTGCATCTCCTCCGCCTCGCCGAGCCCGGAACCTGCCCCGGCCACTTCGACCTTCGACCCAGCCAGGTCCAGGAACTCCGACACTGTGCCGCCCTGTTCCGTTTCGATTTCCAAAGCTCGCTCGACTCGAAAATCGCGGCGCTCGGCACCGACCGCCCGTTTCTCGTTGAAATCTCGCTCGCCAGTGGCATGGGCCATCCCACCAGTTACCGGAGCGCCTGCCGACAGGTCGCCGATCACCTGGTCGACCTTGGCCTCCTCGCTCAGTCCGAGTCCGACCTCCGCCTCGCCAACATCGACCAGCGTTTGGTTCAGCTCGAGCGGCAAACCACCCACCGCGTCCTCCAGCTCGGCTGGACCGGCAAACCCGTCATCGCCAGCACTCGCCAACGCGATTTCTGCGCCTGGCTCGGCCTCAAGGTCATCGCCACCTTCCGCGGCGCCGACACCACCAGCTTCAGCGAACTCGAAACCGCGCTCGCCGCCGCCAAAGCCGAACCGGTCAAACTGATCATCGCCAACCTGCCGGAAGGCTGCCGCACTGCCGAGGCCCTCGCCCACCGCCTCCAGGCCGCGGTGGTCGTGTTCGAGAATTTTCCGGCCCTCCGTGATGGGCGCCTCTCCTTCGAGGACATGGTCCAGGCCAACCTCGCGGCCCTCGAACACGCAGGTTGTCCGTGAGTCCCGCCATCGAAATCCATAACCTGCTGGTGACCGGCACGGATCGCTGTCGGCTCGACGTTGCGGATTTCCGCGCCGAACCCGGCACCCTCCTCGCCTTGATGGGACCCAATGGCGCCGGCAAGACCACCCTGCTCCACGCCTGCCTCGGCCTGGCCACCGTGGCCCGCGGCACCGTCCGTGTCCTCGGCACCCAGGTCGAAACGCTTTCCGCCGCCGATCGCGCCCGGCTGCGCCGACGCATCGGTTACGTGCCCCAAATCCTCTCGGCCCGCGGCGAACTGCCGCTGACCGTCCGCGAAGTCGTGGCCATCGGCCGCACCGCCCGCGCGGGCTGCGGGCGGCGGCTTACCCGTGAGGACTGGCAGACCGTGGACCGATGGATCGATCAGCTTGGCCTGAGTTCACTGGCGCATCACAGTTTTGGTGAGATCTCCGGCGGCGAACAACGCAAGACCATCCTCGCCCGCGCCATGGCCCAGGAACCGGAACTGCTCCTGCTCGATGAACCCACCGCGCATCTCGATCTCGGCTGGCGCGAGCGCATCGTCGAGACGATCGATACGCTCCATTCCCAGACCCGCCTCGGCGTGATCCTGGTTTGCCACGAACTCGAGGTGCTCCCCGTCGCTTGTCGACACGTCGTGCTGTTAAATCAAGGCCGCGTCGCCGCCAACGGCACCCCCGAATCCGTCTTGACTTCCCAAAGCGTGAGCGCCCTCTACGGCGCCCGCTTTCAGGCCGTGCACCAACACGGCCGCCATGCCGTCATCCCCGGCGGAGGTGCGCATGATTGACTTGCTCTTCTGGGCACCCGTCATGGCGGGTGGCGCGCTCGCCGGCGCCTCCAGCGGCATGCTCGGCACCTTCATCGTCGGCATGCGAATTCCCTTCCTCGGAGTCTGTGTCGCTCACGCCGCCCTCGCCGGCGCCGTCTTTGGCAGCCTGGCCGGACTTGCCGGCCCACAACTGTTGCTGCCCGCCCTCGCGGGAGCCATGGTGACTTCACTCTCCCTGGGCCTGTTGAACCCCGGACACGCCCGCCTGGATGATAACACGGTGCTGAGCGCTCTGTTCTCCGCCACGATGGGCCTCGCCTTCCTGGGAATCGGTTTGCACGGCCGCTACGGCCAAAGCGACCACGACGTCCGCAGCCTCCTCTGGGGCAGCCTCAACTTCTGCCGCTGGAGGGATGTCTGGCTCATGCTCGCCGCCACCGCGGCCCTCCTCATCTACGTGGTTGCCTTCTTCAAGGAACTCCGCGCCATCCTCTTCTCCCGCCCGCTGGCCGAAGCCTCCGGGATCCGCGCCACTGCCGTTTGGACCGGCTTCCTGGTGCTCACCGCCGTCACGTTGACGGTGAATCTCCAAACCGTCGGCGGTCTCATGATCTATGCCTTGATCAACAACCCCGCCGCCGCCGCCTTCCAACTCGTTCGCGGCTGTCGCCGCGCCCTGCTCTGGTCGGCCGGCCTGGGCGCCTTCAGCGGACTCGGCGGTTTCCTGCTCGCCGCTCTCACCGATCTCCCCAGCGGCGCCGTCATTGTGCTGGTTTCCTCCGCCCTTCTCGGCCTCGCCACCCTCCTCCGCCACCGATAACGACCCATCGCCTCGCAATGCGCGTTGACCCCGGAGGAAACCGGGCTAGGATTCCCGCCCATGAAGTCAAAGAGCGCCCAGGGCGTCGCCCGGTTCAGCATCTCGCTGCCCAACGAACTCGCCGCCCAACTCGAGCGGATGACCCAGGAAAAGGGCTATGACAACCGCTCACTGGCCATTGCCGACATGGTCCGCGCCCACCTGGTCGAACATCGGCAGAAGTATGACGACCAGGAAATCGCCGGCACCATCACGCTCCTCTACGATCACCACAAGCAACATGTCCAGGCGGCGCTCACGGACATCCAGCACGATCACCACAACGTCATCATCGCCACGCTCCACGTCCACCTGGACCACCACAACTGCATGGAACTCCTTGCCGTCCGCGGCAAAGCCGCCGTCATCCGCCGCATCGCCGATGAGCTCATCGCCGCCAAGGGCGTGAAACACGGCAAACTCACCGTGACCAGCACCGGCAAAGACCTGCCCAGCTGAGCCACGACTCAACCCGTTGGACTCCCTGGGCCCGGGACCGCTAAATAATGCCAGGCGCGCGTAACTCCTCGGCGTTGCGCCACTCTTCCATCCCGTCCTGCCAATACAAGGCGTCGGCGGGAATATCGCCGGCAACAAACATCCGCTGCACCTGGGTCAGGGTATACGGGCCGCACTCGGCTCCACCCAGAAACAGCAAAACCGTCGGTGTTTCCGCAAGGACGGGTGCGGCCGCGGCTCGAACCCGAACCCGGGCCACGGGGCGGGCGACGGGCCGAGGCGAGACTGCCTCAGCTTCATCCGTTTCCACTTCGGATGAGATCCGCCGCTTCAACAAAAGCATCGCCGCAAGACCAAACAGGGTTCCGCCCACGTGCGCCCCGAAGGCGACGCCGCCGCTCTCTTGCGCGGCGCTCGCGGTGACAACCGCTCCCAGCAGGTCCATCAGAAACCAGCCGGAAATGACGACCCACGCCGGCAGCGTGAAATCACCATTCCAAATCCTCACCCACAAGAAGAACACCCATTTGAATTCCACGCTCGTCCGTGGCCGCAACACCAGAAAGCCGCCTATGCACCCGGACACCGCCCCGGAAGCGCCGCCCATCGGTATTTCTGAGCTGAAGTGACCGGGAGCAAGCGCGATATACGCCAGATCGGCGAACACACCGCATAGAACGTAAAACGCCACGAACCGCCCACGGCCCATCATGTCCTCCACGCACGCCCCAAATAAAAACAGATAGATCATGTTCCCCGCCAGATGCAGAAAACCGGCATGCACGAAATGGGACGTGAGGTAGGTCCACCACCTCGATTCGGACGGGATCAACCATAGAGGCTCAAGCATCCACGACTCCGCGTCCGCGCCGGACAAGGCCATGACCACGGATAGGAGATAGACCGCGACACAGACACCCATCAAAGTAAAGGTGACCACCGGATAACGCCTGGCTCGGTAATCCACCCCAATTGGCAGGATAAAGAACATGTCGGATGCCCGTGACCCGCAACTTGGCGATCAATCCACGGCGGTCTCAAAGTGCTTGCCGCCCGTTCGCAGCGCGTCGCGACTCCGGAGTTCAGCCCGCTGTCGCGCCTGGTATTTCTGATCCCGCCACTGATCGATTTCGCACGCGACAAAACCGGGCAGGTCGGCGTCGGGTCGCGCTTTCAGTTGAGCGGCGCCGGCACGGATGAGGTCGAGCGCCTCCATCCGCCTGGGATCCGCCGGATCCGGCAGGCTCGCGAGGGAGGGACTCAATTCCGGCCGGTCGAAGCTGATCTGCGGCCCGAGATTGCTGCGATGTCCCGCCAATCGGCGCAGCGGCACTCCGGTCAATTCCTCGAGCCGGGCCAGTCGTCGGTCGTCGAGGGGAGATCGGCCGGCCAGGTGATCCGGATAGGCGCTGGCGTAACTGGGGTAGTAAGGCGCGTTGAGATCGATCCAGGTGACCACCCGCTCGAATTCCTCGGCGGTGAGCCGCTCCCGATAGCGCTCGAGCAACGTCCGGCCCAGCTTGCTGGCATGCGAACCCCAGGCATAAGCGGGTTGGGTCTCCGGGGGACCCGCCCCGACCACCTGGACGACCTTTCTCCGCCAAAGCTCATTGTAAGCCGTGTTGAAAACCAGGTCGCGGTCAGGCGCCAGGTTCAGCTTGCCCGCCGCCGGCCCCCCAAAGTCATGGCAACTCAGGCAATGCCGGTTGAATACCGGCTGGACGTCGGCCAGGTAGTTGAACTCGCGCGGCGGCCCGAACCAGCCCTCAAGCCGGTCGGGCGCGCGCGCGACAAATGCGGACACCGGCGGCGCGGTGCGCCGGTCGTCGTGACAACCGATGCAACCGGTCACTTCACCCGGTTGCACCAGGGTGCCGCTGCGCATCGACTGGATCATCATCCGGTTTTCATCCAACAACTGGAAATAGACAAACCGCTCGGCCGGCACGGCGAAGTACGCCGAGCCATCCGCCGCCACCGGCACGGTGCCCAGGATCCGTTTGTTGTTGAAGTCATGCCAGTTCATCGCCGGCCCTTCGATCCCCTGCCCTTCCCACACCGGCATGGTCCAGGTCCGTTTCTCCGGGGATTCGACCACGCGCAGCCACTTCACCGCGCCCCGTTTCACCCCGGCCATTCCGGCGCCCCGATAGACATCCTGCACGTAGAAGTGCCCCTCCGTACTGGCATAATCGCGGCGCGCGGGAATGACTGGCGGCCGCGGCCGCGGCGCCAGCGGCATCGGATCGAAGCAGCCGGGCGCTTCGGCATGCACCAACTCTTCGTGGCCGAGCAGATCCAGCAGATAAATGCCCATCTGTTCGCCCTCGCCGGTCATCCGGGCACAGAGAAACAACTCGTTCGACAGCGGCCAGGGATCCTCGTATTTCAACTTGACCTGCATGAAACGGTCGAACAATTCCCAGCCCGACTGCTGCACCAATTGGATGGCGTCGGCGGGCCACGTGCGCACAACCCCGGCCGGCCCATCCAGCGCCAACTGCCGGTCGATCAAGGCCAGCGCACCCCAAGGCCGGTCATGGCATGAACCGAAGACGCTGATCGCCAGCCCGGTTCCCGGCACGATCCGCGCGTCGATCACCGCACCCGGCGAAGCGGTGTTGTTGCCCCAGTAAACGGCATGGCCGGTGCCGTCCGGGTTGACCGTCCACAACGCCTGAGCGTCGCCGAAATTGCGATCCACATATTCCCAGCGGTCGTACAGGATGCGTCCGTCGGGCATCAAGGACGCATGACCCTCGAAGAGCGTGCTCTTGCCAATCTGGTGAATATTCGCCCCGTCGGCGTCCATCCGAAAAAGGTTCGCCATGATGTGCCGGTTGCACATGCAGTACTTCGGCTCGCGCGTGGACGAGAAGACGATGCTGTCATCGGGAAGATAAAGCGGATCGAGATCGTCCACGTCGGCGGAAAACGTCAGCTGCCTCAAGCCGGTGCCGTCGGCGCCGATCTCATAAAGGTGATAGCTGTCCGCCAGGTTCCGGCGCATGGAAAACACGATGCGCTTGCCATCGAAGTGCACCTCCGGATCGCGGATCACGCCTTCGGAGACCTCGAGCAAGGTCGTCACCAACCGACCCCGCGCGAGGTCGATCAGCTTGAGCGCGCTGCCCGGCGTCAACCCGCCGTCATTGTACTCGCCGCGGGCGCTCGGAAAAAACGTCGCGGTGTTGTGATGATCGGGCCGGTATTGGTGACGCACCACAAAGAGAATCGGCTGCTGGCGCAGCAGTGGAACTGTCGGGAGCGGTTCACGTCTCGTTTCGGCCAAAGCGGCCTGTGTCCCCGACCACAGGACGCCTGCGGCCAGCAGTCCCCGCGCAAAACCGGCCGCCTGACTCATGGAAGTTCGCCGTCTCGGCATGCCGGAGGATGCGCGAACGAACGGGCGGCTTCAAGGCGGAAGGAAGCTCGACCTCAGAAGACCACCGAGAGCTCGCGCGGGCCCGAGGTGTTGCGAAACCGCACCCAGAGCAACCGTTCTTTCTGGTCCCAGCGCCAGTCGGTCGACTCCTCGCCGGCAAGCGTGATGCCCCTGGGCGCCCGGGCCGAACGCAACAAAACCACCGCCGGGGTGTTCGCCACACCCTCGACCACAGCACGGAACTCCGTCCGGCTGGCCGCCAGCCGCAAGGCCTTGCAGGCCGACGCCAGTATGGCCGGGCCCTTGGTCTTATCCCGATCGAGGTCCAACAGGAACCATCGGCTGGCCGGCGAAAGCTCGACTTCACGGCGGACGGCCAACTCCGGATCGAACAGATTCACGAATCGCCCACGCAAGGTCTTCGGCGCACCGGCAACCGATTCATCCAAGCCAGCCGCAATGACGTACGGGCCTCGGCGGAGCAACAGGTAGTTGGTTTCGCGCCAGTCCAGCCGGGCGCGTTCAGACGCCTGCTTCACCATGGCCAGCAACCGCAGATCACCCTCCGGAGTGGCCGCCAGGCTGGCCGGGTTGTCACGCCACCAGAACACCGTACCCTTGCCGACCCGCCATGATGCCGAATCATCCAGCTGCCCAGGAGGTGAATTCGCCCCGGGAGAGGCCGCAATCCCCAGTGCTTCGAACAAATGTTCCCGGGGCGTGTGCCAGGTGCGCCCGCCGGTGTTCCACCAATCCCGAACCTGGTTGTAGGGATCACCGTCATCATCGCACACCACCAACATCCCGCCGCCTTTCACCCAGTCGGCGAGCGGCCGGTGCACTTCGGGCGACAACGGTTTCTGGCCATGATAGCTCAACAGCAAAACGCGAAAACCATCCAGGTAGCGTGGGATCGTGACATTCTCCAACTGGACGGGCGTGACCGGCATGCCGCGCTTGAGCAGCGGCAGAGCCAGTCCGTATACATGGCTCAGGTGCGGGTCGCTGGGCGAAGGCTCGCCACGCTGGAACATCAACGAATCACTAACCAGCACGCCCAGACCGGTCGTGCCGCACTCCCATTCGATCTTCACCTGTTTCAAATCATTCAAGGCGTTGAAGACCGTCTGCAGCTCGGTGGCGTAGGCCGGCGGAATCGGTTCGCGCTCCCGCGGGTTGTCCTGCTTAGGATAGCGCCCACCGAAGACCCGCTCCGGCCAGGGGGCGACTTCGTATTGCCAAACGTCCGGCTGCAGCAACGAGGCGACCAGCGTCGATTCCCAGTTCACCCGGTAGTCCTCCCAATCGTGGTCCGGGTTATCCTCGATGGGATCGTTCAAATACCAAACGGTGCGGCCGGTCGAACGGACGAGGTTCTGCATGGCGCCGTATTCGAGGAAAGCCGTTTCGAACGTCCGCTCCTTGCGCAAGCCCCGAAACACGTTCGGCGTCCGCGACGTCCCGGTCCAAACCTGCGCGATGTAACCGTCGCACCCCTTGAGCCGGGCAAGACTGGACTCGGGACTTACGATGCGCCAGTGGGCGTAGTTGAGCAGGCTGTGTGTGGGCACATAGCAGCGCACCCGTTTTCCGTTCCGGCGGTTCCAGTCCTGAATGTGATCGAACACCTGCTGCAGCGCCCGACGGTAGAGGTAGTACTTCAGCTGCGAACTGCGCCATTGCGCGTCGACTGAACTGTGCGGCGGCTGCCAGTCTTCCTGGTAATACTTCTTCCACTCGCGTTTGAAACCCTCCGAGTATCCGCCCCGAACCCAGAACTCCGGTTCCTCAAGATGAATCGCCTCGACCCCGGACTCGAGCGCCCGTTGGACACCGACGCAAAGGAACCGGCCAAAGTTCTCTCCCGGACACATGTAATAGACGTCGCCGCCATGGCTGATCTTGTTTCCGTGCTGATCCGTCTGGGCTTCATCCTCATGGTTCACGCCGTCAAACCGGCCGTAGAGGTAATCCTGGTAGTTGCCCCACGACACCCCCGTCATCACGTGGATCCGATACCCGCGATCGCGCCACGTGTGGATCCGCGCCGGCAGGCCGGGATCGATCCCATATACGATGGCCACGTCCGAGCGCAGGTTGCCGTTGGGGCTCCAGGCCCCGCCTGTCTGGAAACAGGTCCGTTCCAGAATCTGCCCCGGATCGGGCGGAAATGGCGGCGGCAATTCGGCGGCCCCCACGGCGAAGCCTGCCAGATGGATTACGGCGAGAGTGCGGGTGAATGACGTCATGAAAATGCGGTGCTGACCATCTATCGACCGGTGTTTGCGCGTTAGTTCAAACCGAGAATGCCCATACCGCAGCGACACCTTCAATGCGAATCCGCTGCCAACAAATCAGGGCGAAAACAGGCTGACAGGTTCGAGGATCGAAGCGGGAGCGTGCCGCTATTCCTCAATTCGGCGGCGGCACGATCATGATTTGGTAGAAGCGGCGGTCGACCTGTTGGGCGCTGGTGTCCGTGAAGGTGGTAGTCACGTTCTCGGCCCGGATGACCCCGGAGAGATCGATCCATGGCTCGTCGTTCAGGTCCTGCTTGAAACGCACGCGGTAATAGCGTTCCGTCAGGCTTTCCCAGGTCATTTGTGGATCGCCATCCGGGTTCAACGACACCGAAACCACCTGGATGGGCGGCAAGGCATCAGGCAGGATCAGGTTGGACGCACCTGGCGTCGCCGTTGGCATGAAGAAGAACGGGAGAGGGGCCCCATCCGGCCACCGGCCCTGGCTGACATCGGCCGATTGCGGACCGAAATAGACCAAATCGACGAGCCGGGCGAGGTCATCCAACAGGGCCAGCAGTTCGCCGGATTGGCTGAGGCGAAAGTTGACGTGCAATTCGCCGGGGCGCGTTTGCTCCGGTTGTCCGTCGGCCCAGACCCGGAGGAATCCGTGTGGCGGGATTGAGAAACCGCCGGGCACGACGAATCGGGTTGGTTCGTCGAGATTATCGGTCAGGCGCCAACCCTCAAGCGCGACCGCGGCGGTCCCGGGGTTGTGGAGTTCGAACCAATCGTCGAACTGACCATCGGCGGGGTCGGCCACAGTGCCGCTGTTGGCGGCCATCCATTCGTTAACACGGACGAGGGGGAGCGGCGGAGGATCACCCGTGAAAGTGATTTCCAGATAGGCTTGAGCACCGGCAATCGGCTGGTCGAGCCGGTCGAAGCCTTCGAGCACAATTTGGTTCAGCCCGGGCCGCAGTGAGAGTCGGATCTCCCACTGGGTCACTTTGGGCCAATGAACCGGCAGTTCCAGTTGGTTGACACGAAGGGTGCGCACCGAGACGGGAGCGGTGCCGCGCAGGACCACCGGGCTTTGGTCGGTGCTGAGGCCGTTGGCCGGTTCGGTGACGGCGAACGGCGCGCGGACAGTGTCGAGTTGCGCGGCGAGAAAGGAGCGGCGCTGGTTGATCCAGGATTTGATCTCGCCCGGGTCTGCGAGGTTGACCTGGTTGAGCTGGAAGGCGGCATACTTGGCGTCAAGCAAACGATCGATGGGCGAGTCCTGGCCGGTGCGGAAGAAGCCGTTGAGCGCTTCCTCGAGGGCGGCCCAATAGCGGCGCACGAACGCGGGGGTCTGGTACATGCGCCGGAGCGTGGGATCGTTTACGTCAAAGAGCGCCGCATTGGGCGGGTCGTTGAACACGCCGAGGCCGACATCGAAGTCCCAACAGAGGAGTTGCCAGCGGTCGAACTGCGGTTTGTAGAGGAAGGTGTTTTTGGCGTTGGGATTGCCGAAGGCATCCCAGAAGGAGGCGAGATCGTTCATCGCGAAGGTGCGCATCCAGTGGTCGACATCGACGAGGGCTTCGACGGCGGCGAGGTAGTTCGAGCTGACGTTGACGGTTTCGACCAGGGCAAACAGATCGGTGAAATCGTTCGCCGAACCGCGGACCGCGCGCGGGCGCCAGTTCCAGCGGTAACGAGCGGGGTCCAGCGGGCCGGTGGCGGGGAATCGTTCGAGCGTGTTGAGAATACAGGGATCGATGCGCGAGCCGGCATCGTCGAACTCGTTCCAGCAATCGGTCTTCCAGAGCGACCCCTCGTCGTCGGCGGGAAACCATTCGCGGAGCGTGTCGCGGCCGGGCTGCTGGATGTCGTCGTAAATCGTGCCGCGGCGAATGCCATTGACGAAGAGATGGACGTAGCGCCGGTACATGTTGGGCAGCTGGTATTGCTCGAGAAACCAATACATGAGCTGCTCGCGCTGGTTGGTGCTGTCGCGGATCGGCCAGTCCAGGGTCAGGCTGTTCTCCCCAAGAAACGTTTCGTCGTCAGGGAAACTGACGTCGTAGCCGCAGAGGTTGCCGGTGGGCGAGTTGTAGATCGGCGCGGTGTAGGAACTGCTGCTGTAGCGGCAGCCGGCGTGATAATTTGCGCGATGGTTGCCATAGACAAAGGTGGCCGGGAGATGCTCGTTGCTCATCTTTTCCCGCCCAGCCCAATAATCATGGTTCGATTTGGTGAGCCAAAGCCGGTAGTTGCCGAACGCCCCGGGAACGACGGTCTCACCCACTCGCGCCAGGGCTTCGCGCAGCGGCGAGTCGGCGGGAAATCGGTTGCCGGCGCCCGGTTGAGCGGTGTCGGTGGCTTCGACCCAGAAGGCGACGAGTGTGCCGGTGGGTTGGCCCGGCACCAACGCGGTATAGAGTCCGTCAGCCACCAATTCGTCCGGGCCGCTTCCATCGTCGACCATGGTCACGGACTGTGTTGCCGTTGCGGGATCCAGTCGATAGTGGAGGGTTACCGCGCCGATGCCGTTCGGGTCGGAAACGCGGGCGGTGACACGAAACGGTTGGTGGGCGGCGGGGAGGACCGGATGATGCCGAACCTCGGTGATCGCCGGACCGGCGTTGAGAACCGCCCGGGTATTGGGTGCGCCCGGCGTGCCCGCAAAAGCCGGCAATGAGAGACGTCCGACAGTCTCGAGGGCGTTGTTGTTCAGACGGAGCAGGATCTCCGGATGACCGCGCAACCAGCGCACGCGGGCGCGGATCGTGGCCGTGGTCCCAGCCAGGATTGGGCTGGTCAGGCGGGTGCGAACGCGATTCGCGACATGATCGCCACGGTCGCAGGCAACGATCCGGAGACTTTTCGCGCTCTCAAAGCCTTCGGTTTCCTCCGGACGGCTCAAGCGGTGTGTGCCCTGGAAGAACCAGCCGGAAACGCCCCCCTCGAAACCGCCATTGGCGATCCGATTGACACCGTTGACCAGCACTTCGACCCGGTCGACGAGCACTTCGCCGGCACCGAGCAGAATGAGTTGAAGCTGCTCGGCCTGGGCAACGCCGGGATGCGGCATCCGCAGCAATCCGGTGGTCTCGACGGTGGTCCAGGGGGCCCGCGAGGATTCATTGCTGTCGCCCCAACTCGCGGCCAATCGGCGGTCGGCGCGGGCATCCCTGAGTTCGAGGCTGCTGCCCCCGCCGTCGGACCATCTGCCCCAGCCGCCGCCGTCGGCATAAGTCACCTCATCCACTTCGACGTAGAAGCGGTTGGTGACCGCCCCATTGGGCGGAAGCAACACCTGCGTTTCCGGCCGCGCCAGGGCAACGCGCTCGCCCGAGTTGTCGAGCGAACCCGTGTAATCGCCGAAGAGCCGGCTCGATACGAACCCGGGGTGTCGCTCGAGGAACCGCGCGCGATTGCGGCTGACCACGACCCGGTCGAGACCCGGGATCACGGCGTCTTCGGGGAATTCGAAGCTGATGCCATCGCTGAACCGCCAACCCGCGAGGCTGAGGGATTCCGCTCTCGGATTGAGCAATTCGACAAACTCGTCGTCGCTGTCGCCGCTGAGCGGATGGTAGAGCAGTTCGTGGATGACCACCGGTGACGGTTGCGGGTCGGCATTGCGCCCGGCCGGAGTTGCCTCGCGCAGGAAGTGCCACGCCGCATGGCCATCCGGCACCCGTCCGAACGCCACGCCACGCGGTTGCCCTCCGTAACGCACGGCATCGACCACCCGCGTAGTGTCGGGAGTGGCGAACACCAGGATCTGCCCCTGAGCTGACAGTTCGAACCCGAGGTGCTCGAACGCCACAAACCCGCCGGGACCGAGCGCTGTCCCCTCTGGGATTCGAAACGAAGGTCCAGCCAACTCGCCGCGCAGCCAACAACCCGATATATCCACTCGCGTCAGGCTCGAGTTGCGTAGCTCGACGAACTGATTCTGACCCGGCGCGGGGTGAACCAGCAGTTCGTTGATCACGACATTCTCGATCGGCCCGGCGGGAATCGGGTCGGTCAATCCGGGTGAACCGCCCACCCGGGCGCTTGCGGCCCAGGCCGCCGGATCCGCTTCGCCGTAACTGGGCCGCGCCAGGACCAGCGAGTGCCCTGCCCCGCCCGCCGCCACAGGCCACGGGGCGGAGTCGCTGAACGTGACTTCGAGCACGCGGGCGCCGGAACGTTTTTCCAGACGCACGGTGCCGGACTTCAGCCCCAGGGTGCCGGCATAACCACCCAACAGATTCGTGATCCCGTACGCAGCGCTCAGCGCAACCGGATTTGCGGCCACCACCAGGTAACCAGCGCCGGCCAATCGCGAGTCCGGCGGAAAAGTGAACTCGATGTCGCCGCTTAACTTCCAGCCGCTAAGATCCTCGAAGAACGGGTTGGTATTGTGAAGCTCGACAAAGGCGAGGTTCGCTCCGTCCGACCGCGGCAATGGTTGATACAAGATCTCGCTGATGACCATTCCGGTGCGACGGCTGGATGGACCAGGCGGTTCGTAGGTGCGCTCAGCCGGGCTCAGGCTCCGGAGGGTCAACGTGGCGACCTGACTCGTGACCGACCCCGAATCGTTCCGCACCACCACGTCGTAGTCGCCAACCCAGGCCGACACCGCCGAGGCGATGGTGAATGTGGATTGGGTCGCCCCGGCAAGCAGCGCGCCGTTCAGCCTCCATTGATAAACCATAGGCCGGCTGCCGGTGGCGCCGACACTAAACGACGCGGTATCCTTGGGAGCAACCACGACATCGACGGGCTGTTGCGCGATCGAGGGCGGCGTGCCCGGCGGCGGCAGCGGTTCGATGGTTCCCGCCAGTTCGGCGCGGAACCCGGTCGGATTGACACCACTACCGGCGTTATTGACGGTGAACTCGAGCGTGTTCAGACCTTCGACAAACCCCTGGTTAAGTGTAAACAGGGGCGAGAACTCGCCGAAGTTACCGTCGTAAGCTATCCCGGTGGAAAGTCCGTTCAGTCGCACCTCGACCCCGGCATTGTCCGATGACCATCGACCCTCGATGATGGTGGTGGTGATTTCGTAGCCGGTCAGGTCGAATCTCAGTTGGTAGACGTAATCTCCCGGCAAGTTGCCGCCCGACTGGTCCGCCTGTGGCCCGATCCACTTCGAGTCCGGTCCGTTCGCCAGCCAGGGCGGTATCGGAAACCCTTCGGCAACCACGAACGCGTCCGGACCCGGAGCCGCGGGGTCCGCGCTCGACACCAACCGCCAGTGCGGATCGGGTTCGCCCGCGGCCAGCAACTCGCCGGTCGCGCTCACCCCGGTGTGAAACAAGCCGGGGACAGGCGCCGCGATCGCGGCCGTGACCACCGCCAGACCGCACCACCAGAGGGCTCTCCGCACCATGCGCTCGAGCATGGCGCAACCCGGCGGCGCCGTCCAGCGCCACCCCAACGGACGATGCGCGTTGCCAGCGCCGAGCGGATTGAAGATCTTCGGCGAAGCCGGAGGGCCGGTGCTCACGAGATGCGGTCAGGGCGGTTGGCCCTGGCAGTTCAGAAGAAACCGGGGATGGGGCTACGGCTTTTTCGACTCCGCGCCCAACCTCCCCAACAGCCGCAGTAGCCCATCCAATATCGTCAGCGGATGCGGCGGACATCCCGGAATGAACAGGTCGACCGGCACCAGTGATCCGGCACCCTGATGCACTTGCGGATGGCCCACAAACGGGCCGCCGGCAATCGCGCAGGCGCCCACCGCAATCACGATCTTCGGATCTGGGACCGCCGCGTAGGTTTTGCTCAGCGCCAATTCCATGTTCCGCGAGACCGGGCCGGTGATGAGCAAACCGTCGGCATGCCGAGGCGACGCCACGAACTGAATCCCGAAACGGCCGAGATCCCAGCCGATCGTGCCCAGCACGTTGGTATCCGCCTCGCAGGCGTTGCACCCGCCAGCGCTCACCTGCCGCAGCTTCAAGGAACGCCCAAACAACCGGCGCAACTGGTCGTCGAGCGCGGCCGCCAGTCGCACTTCTTCCCCTCCCGGATCGCCCAAGTGCAGATCGTCGCGCCGCCGGACTGCCATGCGATGATCGCCCGTAGGTCGGATCGCGCCCTCGGGACAGACTTTAACGCACTCGGCACAAAAGAGACAGCGACCCAGATCGAGCCTGACCGAACCGCCGGCCGGACGCGTGATCGCCGCGGTCGGACAAACCGCCAGGCACGCGCTGCAATCCGCGACACAGTGACTGGACTCGAGACGCAGCGCCCCGCCGTGTCGATCCGGCAACGCCGGAGGCGCTTCCCGCGGATAACCGATCGTTTCGCATCCGCGTTTCAGTCGCTGCAACAATGTGTCATGTACGAACATAACGGGTTTCTGGCGAGGCGAGGCCTCGGATCAAATCCGAATTCCGAATTCCGAAATCCGAAGGAAAAGTGACATCTCGAAACAGGAATATCGAATGCCTACAAGTCGTGTCCACAATAACTCAGGTTGAAGCTCTTGTTGCAAAGCGGGAAATCCGAGATCGCCTGGCCGCGCAACGCCAGCGCCAGTCCCGTCCAGTTGTGAAAGGATGGATCGGTGATTTTGTAGCGGCGGAAGCGCCCATCCGGATCGGTCAACGCCACATGGCACACCTCCCCGCGCCAGCCCTCCACGAGCGCCACCGCCAACTGTTCCGGGGCGGAGGGCGCGAGCGGTCCCATCGTCTCCCCCTCGGGTGCGGCCTCGAACTGTTCCCGCAGAAACTCACCCGAACGCTGGATCTCGAGCCAGCGCACCCGCGCCCGGGCAAAGACATCGCCATCGGGCCAGACGGAGACGGGCACCTGGGCAAACCGGTGCCACCCCGCGGGATGATCAAACCGCACGTCGCGCACGATGCCGCACGCACGCGCCGCCGGCCCCACCAGGCCCAGTTCGGCCGCCTGCTTCGCATGCAGGTGGCCCGTGTGCTCGAACCGCGAACGCACCGACGCCGCGTCCCACAGCCATACCGCCGCCCGCTCAACTTCGCCCAGCACCACCTCAAGACGCTCCCGCAATTGCTGCAGGCGTTCCTTCCCGCAATCGAACAACGTCCCGCCGGGACGGACCAGGCCGCGGCCAAAGCGATTGCCGCAGAGCATGGCGGTGAGGTTGAGAAAATCGCCGCGGATCTTGCCGCACGCGGAGGCGGTGGGCAGAAACGCGACGTCGCCCGCCAGCGCGCCCAGGTCGCCCGTGTGATTGGCCAGCCGTTCCAACTCGAGCGCGATGGCCCGCAGCCACTGCGCGCGGAGTGGAGCCTCGAGTCCCGCCAGCGCCTCCCGCACATTCGCATATGCCGTGGCATGCGCGATCGTGGTATCGCCGGCCACCGTTTCCATCTGATAAACCGTGGCCCGGTGCGGACCGCCCACACTGGCTTCCTCGATGCCTCGGTGCTGATAGCCGAGCGCGATCTCCAGATGCAGCACTTCCTCGCCCGCGCATTGAAATCGGAAATGCCCCGGCTCGATGATGCCGGCATGCACCGGTCCCACCGCCACTTCATGAATCTCCGGCCCATCCACGCGGAAGTAATCTCCCACGGCCGGACCCGCGCCGTGATCCAGGCGCACCGGCTTCAGCCAGGGATGGCCCTCGGGCAAAACCTTGTGCTGTTCCCAAATCTCGCGCTCAAACAAATGCGCCTGCGCCTGGCTGACCGTCAACGAAGGAAAGGAACCGGAGAACGGTTCCGATCGACCCACAGCCAGCGTGTTGCCGGAATCGAAGGCAATCACCGCCACCAGTCGCAACGCGCCACTTTCCGCCACCCCGAACAGACTGCTCAACCGCCCACCACGATCCA
>JAHDYP010000076.1:29718-30925 GCA_023383055.1 Verrucomicrobiota bacterium
CGGGTGCGCGGTTCCGTTGGTGAGCAGGACAAAGGGGATTTCGTGGTTCATGGCGTTGGGGTGAGCTGCTGGACGGCCGTCGACCAGGCCTCGCGCAACACATCCGGCGTGGCCAGCCCCAGCCACAAGGCCAGCAGCAACAAAAGAAAAGGCGGCACCGTCAGTGGCAGGGTTTCCTGGAAGCGTCGCCCCAGCTCCCGGGCGGCCTGGCGCGGCCGGCCGTAAACGATCGCAAACACCACCCGGGTCAGTCCCAGAAATGCCAGCAACAAACAGAATAGAAAAAACGCGGTCGCCCAGCCATGCCCGGTCGCGAAACCCGTCCGCACCATCAGCAGTTCGCTGAAAAAGGGGCCGAACGGGGGACAGGCCGTCACCGCGAAAAGCCCCGCCACAAACAAAGCCGCCGACCGCGGCGTGATGACGGACATCCCGCTCACTTCGTCCGTCGTTCGTGCCCCGGCGGCCCGACGCATGTTGCCGGCGCTCAGGAATAGCGCTCCCTTCGTCATGCTGTTGTTCCAGACGTGGAAAAACGCGGCCCAAAGCCCGACCCCGCCCAGGGACGCTCCGAGGCTGAGGATCCCCATGTGCTCCACGCTGGAGTAGGCCAGCATCCGTTTGAAATCGCGGGCCGACAGCAGAAACAACGCGGCGATCAAAACTGAAAATAAACCGATGGCCAGCAGCGTCCGGTTGGCCACAGCGCCGGCGCCGGCCGCATCCACGACCGCGCGCACGCGGAGTACGGCGGTGAACGCCACGGTGGTGACGCCGCCGGCCAGCATGGCGCCGACGATCCCCGGGGCCTCGCCGTAGGCATCCGGTTTCCAGGTATGCATGGGGGCCAATCCCATCTTGGTCCCATACCCCACCAGCAGCAATACCCACGCAATCAATACCCAGGGACGCGATAATCCCGCCCCCTGAGCCATCAACGCCGCAAACGTCAAGTCCCCTGCCCCACCCCCGTGCAGCGAGGCATATCCCAGGCAAAACGAGCCCAGCAGCGACAAGGCGATCCCCGTGCCGCCGATCAACAGGTATTTCCACGTCGCCTCAAACGCCCGCGGCGTGTTGTTGAAATGCAGCAACGGCACCGCCGACAGCGTCACCGCCTCCGTTGCGATCCACAGCACGCCCAGATGTCGTGCCATGTGCGCCGCGCTCATCAGCCCCAACGCCGCCAGGAAACTCGCCACAAACA